>JBGSVX010000427.1:0-4544 GCA_041752795.1 Terrimicrobiaceae bacterium | reverse complement strand
TTCACCGCACGCGAGATTGTCCTGCTTGGTCGTTCGCCGCATGGAGACGCCGCTTCTTGGGAATCGCGGGCATTGGAGGTTATGACAAAATCCGAGTGCGCTCATCTTGCCGATCGTTTGGTCACGACCCTCTCCGGCGGAGAAATGCAGAGAGTTCACCTTGCGCGTGTGCTTTTGCAACTTGAGCCTCTTGGAAAAAAGGATCCCAAATGCCTGCTGCTTGATGAGCCCATTTCGAACCTTGATCCCGCCCATCAACACGGAACTCTTCTTCTTGCAAAACAATGTGCCCGCGAGGGAGCCGGGGTGCTTGTGATTCTCCATGACCTCAACCTTGCGGCGCAGTATGCGGAGCGGGTGATGCTCATGAAAAATGGGGTTCTGGTGGCTTCCGGTTTGCCTGGTGACGTGCTCACGGAATCCTGCGTGAACGAGGTTTTTGAGGTTCGGTCGCGTGTGATGAAGAGTCCCGTTTCTGAGGCTCCGGCAGTTTTTGTTTTGGGACCGGCCGGGTCGCGGGTGTGAGTGGGAACACGCACGGACAAACCCCGAAGCGCTCCGCAAAAGCTTTGGAAAAATGACTCAGACTCGAATAGCCGACTTCCATGGCTGCCTCGGTCACATTCGATTTTCCACGTCGCAATATCGCCGCCGCCGCATCCAATCGGGCATCGCGTAAAAAGCGCGAGATCGTCGTTCCGGTTTCTTGAGAAAATGTGCGGCTCAAATAATGCGGACTGCAGCCAGCCTCCCGCGCAATTTCGGATAACCCCGGTGGTGACTCCAGATCTCTCAAAAGAATTTGCTTCACCTTCTCCACGCGATCATGGGCCAACCGCTTTTGCCGCTCACAGAAAAACCCTTCATTCGGTGGTTGCAGCACGTGAACAATCAATTCCAAGGCTTTCGCCTGATACCATCCGTCCGCCAGGGGTCCCTGCATCGGAGGCGTCACCAACTCCTCCGCCACCGATCTCAGCTTCGCCGAAAGCGGTTTATCCACGCGCCCGTGCTTGAGAATCTGCTCTGTGTGCAGGTCGGTCCATTTTGCCAACCAAGAGGTCTCGGCACTCAAAATCACCACCCGATGACGGCCCTCCGTTCTCAGCCCAAGCACCCGGGCCTTCCTGCCTCCCGCCACCACATTTCCCGGCAACACCCGGCTGCTCATTCTCAGTAATTCCCCGCAGCCTTCCAAACACACCAAAATCCACAACTCACTCGGCTCGATCAAAATCTCGCGGACGCCCTGACCCTCCAGCCAAGAAACCCGTAACTCCTTCCCTTCCAACTGAAAGTGCCCGATCCCTGTGCCCGTTTTTTGATCCGATTCCAACATGCACACTCATTAAAATGAGAATCGATTTCAATAGCGAGCGTGTATTGTGAGGATTGATGAAAATGTCGTGGGAGAGGTCAATAAACCGGATAACCCTGCAAATCCTCCATGCCATGGCAGAAATACAAGGATAGCAATCCTGCCATCCTCATCATGGAATTGATGACGGAGTTGCGCAGTCTTCGGGCAGCACGCTCTGGCCCATGAACAGAAAAATCCGTGGTTTTGCTGACCGAACCACTTGCAGAATGGGCCAAACCGAGCGAAAAATGATCGCTCATGCTACTGCGATCAGCCTTCATTTTTTTGTGTTCGATTCTCTCTCTCGGAGCCATGGATTTTTCGTCCTTGGAAAAACTGCCGATTCAGGAGGGTGGGCGGAAAAAGCCGTTTCTTGTATTTGCGGAGGAATCGGCGCTGGGGCTGACAGGAAAGACAGCTGTTGAAGTCGAGGGGGTCAGAAAATCTGCCATGGCTTTTGTGGTGGGGTTGTGGTTGGAGCCGGATGGGTATCAAAAGTGGCCGGTGATTTTGGTGAATCACCGGTTGTTGAAAGAGGCCTGCGGTTTGGACTCTTCCCGAAAATTGTTTACCTACGAGGAATTGGCGGGAAACGCGGAGTTGCGAAAAAGGCTTAACGAGGCGTCGATGCTGAGAGCGCGTCCCGGCAATAACCGTCTGACCGGCCTGCCCAAGGAAGCGGCTGAGGTGGGCTTGCGATTGGCGGAAATGGAAGCCCTGGCGGGCGGGGAAGCTTTTCGTGTGGTTCCGAACACCGAGCTTTCTGATGGCCCATGGTCGAAAGTGCCTGAGGCCCGGTTGGCTCCATTGCGGTCCGCATTTCTGGCCGGGGATCAGGCGGCTTTTGATTTGGCTGCCGGAAATCTGGTTTCTGAATTGGCGGCAAGGAGCCCGGCCTTTCAGCCGCCTGTATGGAAAATTGATTTGGAGGCCCTTTATCAAAAATCCCATCCCATCCGGTGGGCATGGATTTTGTATTTGGTGGCCGGGATCGTTCTGATGATGGCAGGAAAAACTTCCCTTGGGTATTCGGCAGGCTGGTTGCTTGCGGGTGCGGGGTTTTTCATGCAGGTCGCCGGGTTCATGGCACGAGTCTTGATCTCTGGAAGACCGCCAGTGACCAACATGTACGAATCCGTGATTTGGGTGGCGTTTGGAACGGTGCTATTTGCGTTTATTTTTGAAGCCCTTCACCGGTCCCGAACCTTCCTCCTGGCCGCTGTGCCGGTTGCCGTGGTGTCACTTATCCTTGCTGACTCCCAGCCTACGGCCATCAGTCGCTCGATCAATCCCCTTGTTCCCGTTTTGCGCGACAATTTTTGGCTCACGACCCATGTGCTGACCATCACGCTCAGCTATGGAGCCTTTGCGTTGGCCCTCGGCATCGGGCACATGGCCTTGGGAACGGTCATTCGCGGACGCAAACCATCACCCGCACTTTACAATTACCTCTACCGTGTTTTGCAAGTTGGGGTTCTTTTGTTGGCTATTGGCACGATCCTTGGGGGAGTTTGGGCCAACTACTCGTGGGGGAGATTTTGGGATTGGGATCCCAAGGAGGTCTGGGCGCTTGTGACCCTTCTTTCGTATCTCTTTGTCCTCCACGGTCGAATCGCCGGCAAATGGGCGGGATTTGGGATGTCAGTTGGAGCGATTCTCTGTTTTCTCTGCGTGCTAATGGCGTGGTATGGCGTGAATTTTGTCCTTGGGGTCGGACTTCACAGCTATGGCTTTGGCAGCGGGGGATTCGGGTATGCTCTGGCGTTTGTGGCGGCAGAACTTCTGTTTGTCGCGGTCGCCGTCGTGCGGAACCGCACCCTGAAAAAAAATCAATCCCCGACGGTTACCGGCGTGCCAATTTTAACGCGCTCATAGAACATTTTTGCAATGTCCTCGGGCAGTCGCACGCAGCCATGGGAAGCCGGGTATCCGGGGAGAATGCCGGTGTGGAGTCCAACCCCCTGCCACGAGATCCGCATGAACCATTTCATGGGAGCCCCGCGATAAACGGTGCCGCTCGGTGCCGAATCCACTTTGGTGCTCACGCCCCGGCGGACGACAGACCCTGACTTGCGGTCCACAAAATCTCCGTAGATACTTGAGCGGTGATCGGCACTCTTTTCCAAAACTGTAAACGAGCCAGGAGGCGTCATTCCCGCACGTTTCCCGGAGGAGATCGGTGTGTCGATGGCAACTTCCTCCCCAACCATCAGGTAAGCGCGCTGCTTTCCAAGCGAAACAAGAATCGAGATATTCTCCGGGCTGGCGCGCTCCAAGACGCGGGGAATGACCTTTGGAGGATCCTGCTTGGATATCAGTTGGGACGCCTTTTTTTGGGTCTTGCGGGGTTTTTCGGGACCACCCGCCGGCTGCGATTGGGCATGTGCCACTTGAAAAAGACATGCCGCCCCGCCGAGCAGGATGCAAATAACCGCACAACGAAATTGCGGGCGGATTCGGCTGGTGTGTTTACCTGTCATGACCCCATTCGAAATAACGGCTTCCCCCGCATCGCGCAACGAGATTCCGCTGATTTGCTTTTTCATCCGGGACTTTTCAACTCGTGTCAGGACCGTAAAACTCTCCGGAAACGGGGATGGTGTGAAGCCAAAGAAGCGATGTCCCGCTGCGGCTCAGGGGGCACGGGCGTCCCGCCCGTGTGGGAGTTGACTTTGCTTGGAGCATCAAAATTCAAACGGGCGGGACGCCCGTTCCCCCTGGGGCTCCATCTTGGTGTCATTTTTGCGTGGCTGACCATGATGCTTCCCGCCACCGCACAAAAAGACGGTCCGGTGAGTCCCCCGCCCATGGCGGAATCCACGGAAGTGCGGGTTTACCGGGGTAAGAGCGTCACGATTCCCCTCAAAGCCGGCGGGAGAATCCCTGGGCCTCTCCGCTATCTGCTTCGCTCCCAGCCCACCGCAGGCGCATTGGAGGAGATCAAAGTGAGCGGAAAAAATTCAGCCGCCGTGGTCTATCACCATAAGGCCACGTCTGAAGGAACCACTGACTCTTTTCGTTTTGCCGTGCAGGCCGCCGATTCTCCGGTCTCGGCCCCGGCAACCATCACCATCCAGATTGAGGAAGAACCCGCGAAACTCGCAGCCGCAGCGAGCATGGATTTTGGAGAGGTGCCCATTGATGCCGAAGTGACCCGACAGATCGTGGTCACAAACACCGGAGG
>JBGSVX010000426.1:0-14004 GCA_041752795.1 Terrimicrobiaceae bacterium | reverse complement strand
GTCGGGATAGTCGGGCGATCACCTTTTTTGCAAGGCCAGGGCTCTTTGAGATAGGAGTCAAAATCTTGCAGTTCGCCCTCTTCGAAATACGGCTCTCCATCGACCTTCGTGCACAGCAGCTTTCTGTTTTCTCCACTTTTTGGGTTATAACGAGTAAGCCAATCTAGAAGTTCCGGTGACATGCTTACTCTGACGGCACCGTGAAATCGACTTAGAGATTTAGGTTTTTTCATATTCAGTGAGTCATTGCTGTGGAATGCTTCCGTCCGGATCGATTTTTTGAAGCACTCTGAGTATCTTTCCGCGCCACCCGGATGCGGGTGAGTAGGACGGATGCGGTTTCGTCGGCGGGGTCTTGCGGAACAAGACCCCCGGAAAAGGCATTCTTCAGGATGGACTGGCGCAGGGATTCGGCTTGTTGGAGGTTGGCGTCGATGTCAGATTCCATTTCATCCAAACCCGAAATCAGCTCATCTATTTTGTCCATCATGGCATGTTGTTCAGACGGGGAACAAACCGGAATATACAGCTCCTTCAACTGGGTGGTATTGATGCGCGGCCTCCCGACCCCATGGATGACGGCTTCAAGTTGCTTGTAAGCAAAGTGTGTCGAAAGGAAGACACACAAATATCGATTGAGGAGCACGGAACCTTCGCAGCGCAGGCAGAAGCAGTCAGCTTTGTTGACAGCCTTCTCGATGGAATTCGGAACCATCGCTACGCGGGTTCGTTCGGTGATGAACGAGGAAAAGACAATATCGCCGGGAAAGACCGTGTGATCTGACAATGAGCGGTATTTTGCCTCGGATATGAACGACTCCTTCTCTTCGTTGAATTTCAGCACCCCAATATTTTCCAGCCGGACCACCCGGACGCCAGCGCCGACGTAATCACTCGTCTTGAGGTTGGAACCGAATGGGCCGTCTGAGACAGTAACATTGCCTGATCCCAGCCGTAGCCAAGTCCATCCGTTTGGTGGCTTGGGCAGGCTCGCAAACTCCTCTGCGGACAACGGCAGCTCGTCGGCAGGCTTCCGGGGTTTACTCGGTTTTGATTCCTTTTTTTCACTGGACTCCCACTTTTGCAGGGCAATTTCCCACTCGCAGATTTGTTGCTTGTAACGGGCTTCGCGTTCTAAGCGGATGCGAGCAAGAAGCTGCTCGGTTGATTCGAGTTTGTCGGCATTGGCAGCCCGCCAGTCGGCGGTGAGTTTGCCTTCGAAGGCGTGTTTGAGGAGGGCTTGCCGATAAACCGCCAACTGCGCCCGCGCCTGCTTCAGGTTCTCAATCCCTTTGTCCAGCTCCGAAAAAAGCTCTTCGATTTTTGCGACGATGCGGCGTTGTTCGGGGAGAGGGGGAAGGGGGAAGGGGATTTCTCGAAGCTTGCTGGCATTTACGTTCCCAACTGCTATGCCAATTTTGTTTTCAGCAATTTCGTTCCAATAAAACGGACTGAGTAGAAAATACGCGAAATATGAACGATCAATCAGCGGCCTGAAGCGAATCAAATATGACGCAAAGACCGATCGCTGAGGATTTTTTAGTAGATAACTGAAACCCACCGAGCCAGCTCGAGAAATTACGACGTCACCATCTTCCAAGAGGTAATTTTCCGGCTCAGCGGGTTCATTTGCGCAATACGGCACGCTGTCCCAATCGATAAATCCTGATGTGATGTCTGTTGTTCGTAAAAACTTCAATTCTCCCGAATCAGCCGCCTTTGTGGTGAACCCGTATTGCGGGTGCGTGCAAACCTCGCCAAGCGTCGTGATTTGCCAAGTTGCAGGAATCGTAGCCGGTGCACTCACGCCACGAGCACCTCATTCAGTTCCGCGATCAGCGGATCCATCCCATCTCCAAAAAGCTGGAACATTTTCCCGAGGCCGCCCGCGCTGTCAAACGGGGCCATTTCGAGGTCGTCGCGTTCGATGTGGAACGAGGTGATGACATGGTCGCGGATCATCTGGAGCCATGCCATTTTGGATTCGTTGAATTTTTCGCCGGCTCCGGCGTGGCGGGTCATGATCCAGTCCTGGAAATTCCGGCGCACCGTGTCGTCGAAGGCCAAGAGGCTTTCATCAATCCCGCAGACCCGCCGGATGAGCGAGACGAGGGCGACGAGTTCATTGACCGGTTGGCGGCCTTTGTAGTCCTCAAGTTGGCGGTAGGCGTCCCAGACGCGGAGCGGGGCAATGCGCGGGGCATCGGCCCGCAGCGTGGCCAGCACATCTGACAGCATGGTAAACGTGATTTCGCGCCGCCGGAACGGCTCGTCGTAAAAGATCGTGAGGGCGGCGAGCTGGTCCTTGTGGGCGAGCATCCAATCCGAAAAATCCCGCGTGAGGTTTTCGGCATTTGCCTTGGCATCCTTGGCCCAACCTGCCCCTACCAACTTGTCCTGTTGGTCGTGGTTGAGGACCTGTTCTTTTTCACGGCGGATCGAGTCGATGAGGTCGATGAGCGGGCCGGTGAAGACATTGGCGGCGGTTTTTACGAGCTCGGCTTGGGCTTTCTCGCGGAGGAAGTCGCCGGGATCGCTGCCAGCCGGCTGATTGGCAAGTTCGATGGCTTTCTTTTCGATAGCATCGGCATCAATAGCGCCGAAGAGGTTGCCCGCGATGGCGGCGAGCGCTACTCCGCCGGACTTCTCGGCGATCCGGGCGCGGTCAGCGGCCTCGAGTTGTTTGTCCAGGCGGGAGAGGCGAGCCGCGAGCGAACTGACGGTATCCGCATCGTGCGCGCCCATCATCACACCCATGGCGAGATCCTTGAGTGGCACGCCCGGCTTGGTTATGAGCGGAGTGCTGGCCGTTTTGAGCGATTTTGTGACACCAATGGCATCGACGATGACGTAGTGGGTTTTTGACGATGCGGCCGAGGGCGTGACCTTTTTCAGGTCATCGTGATCCAGCGTGCGGGTGCCGCGTCCCTTCATCTGCTCGAAGTAGTTCCGGCTTTTCACATCCCGCATGAAGAGGAGGCACTCCAGCGGTTTTACGTCCGTGCCAGTGGCAATCATGTCCACTGTGACCGCGATGCGCGGGTGGTAGTCGTTTCGGAACTGGGCCAGGACGGATTTCGGATCCTCCTCGGCCTTGTAGGTGATCTTTTTGCAGAAGGCATTTCCCTCGCTGAACTCTTCGCGGATGATCTGGATGATGTCGTCCGCATGGCTGTCGGTCTTCGCAAAGACGAGGGTCTTTGGGACCTCGCTACGTCCGGGAAAAATCTCGGGGAGCTTGTCGCGGAAGGTGCGGACGATCAGGCGGATCTGGTCGGGAACGACGATTTTGTCATCGAGTTGTTTCGATGAATAAGCCTCGTCCTCGTCCTGCTGCGTCCAGCGTCGGAGGCGTGTGAGTCTTTCCCGCTTTTCGACGAGTTGCTTCGCCACCAAGCACGTGCCCTTGGCCGTAACCTCGGTCTCGATGGTAAAGACCTCATTCCCGACATTCACGCCATCGGCGACCGCCTTTTCGTGGCTGTAGTCGCTGACGACATTGTTTTTGAAAAATCCGAATGTGCGGTTGTCGGGCGTGGCCGTAAGACCAACGAGAAAGGCGTCGAAGTAATCGAGAACCTGCTGCCAAACGTTGTAGATCGAGCGGTGGCACTCGTCGATGATGATAAAATCGAAGAACTCGGGCGGTAGCTTTTCGTTATAGACGACCGGCATCGGCTTCTTGGGCCGGGTGAGTTGCTCGGCGGGGCTGAGTTCCTCCACAGACTCGTCCAGTGGTTCGTCCTTCAAGATTGAATACAGGCGCTGGATCGTGGAAATACAGACCTGGCTGTCCGAGGCCACATAGGAGGACTTGAGTCTTTGGACTGTGTAGAGTTCGGTGAATTTACGGTTGTCGTCACTCGGGGTGAAGGCCATGAACTCTTGCTCGGCCTGTTCGCCGAGGTTCTTTGTATCCACCAAAAAGAGGATGCGCTTGGCCTTGGCATGCTTGAGGAGCCGGTAAACCTCGGTGATCGCTGTGAATGTCTTGCCGGAACCCGTGGCCATTTGGATAAGCGCACGAGGACGGTTGGCCTTGAAGGATGTTTCCAAATTTGTGACCGCCGTCTCCTGACAATCCCGTAAATCAATTTCAGCAGCAGGCAGGTTTTCCGGATTGAGAGGGGGCATGGCTGTCAGCCGCTGGCGGAGTGATGAACCAGCCTCCAGCCACGCGAGCATCGTCTCGGGGCGGTGGAAATTGAAAACCTCGCGCGAGCGTGGCTTCGGGTCTCGACCGTCCGTGAACCGGGTAATGATGCCCGTGCTTTCATAGAGGAAGGGAAGCGGCTTCCTGTTCTGGACCCATTTCAGTTTTGCCTGGGCGTAATCTGCCGTCTGGTCCTCTGCAGTCGTGAGGTTTTGGCCGAGATCTTCCTTTTTCGCCTCAACCACTCCGCAGGCGATCTTTTCGACGAAGAGCACATAATCCGCCGGGCCGGTGTCTGTCGGGTATTCCCGCACTGCAATCCCGGGACCCGCGCTGAAATCAATCTTCTTCTTGTCCTGAACCACCCACCCCGCCTGTTCCAGCATCACGTCGATGCGATCTCGGGCTGCTTGTTCAGGATTTTGGTTTGGAGGCATGTCGAAAAAATGTGTTTCGATTTTTTCTGTCCTCCCGGCAATGAGGATTAGCAGACAGAAGAAGCATCTCCCTATATTGATACAGCCTCTCCCATGCGAGAAAAATTCAAATTCTCATTGTTCCATTTAATGCATTGATCAACTCCGCCAAGGCCGGCCGTGTGTCCACATTTCGAGCAGTCCAAGCAAGGCAGAGGGTGAAGCGATTAGGAACAGACAGATGGTGGAACCGTTGACCTTGCAGGCTCGATGTCGCGGTATCGGGAAGCACTGCGGCACACATACCAGAGCGGACGGCCTCAGCGGCTTGGAGGTAGGACGTGCAGGCCAGCATCACCCGGAGAGGTTGGTCTCCAGCCATGCGATCAATGGTTTCACGCAATCGCCCACCAATCGGGAGTGCCAGTGGCACGGTCGCCAGGGCTTCTTTGAACGTCTTGGGAGCTTTCTTTGCGATGGTGAACGGAATGAAAAGCGAATGACCAATCTCGCCGAGAATAGAATGCTTGAGACCCGGCACGAGAGCATCCTTTCGAACAAAGGCCACGTCAAAGGTGCCCTCACGGGTTCCGGCGACCATATCCCGTGTCTGCTCGTGGAAGAGTTCGAATTTCACCATGGGATGCGTGTCGGCAACGGTCTTCAGCCTCGGCAAGAGGAGCCACTGGGCCACGCTGTTTGACGCAACAAGGCGAACCGTCCATTCACGCCCACGACAGCGCGAGGCATAGTCGGCAAGGCCCTTGAAGTTCTCGCGTCCAATGGCAGCCAGTTCCCGCCCAGCCCCCGTGATTTCGAGTCCCCGGCCTTTGCGGCGGATGAGTTCAACACCAAAAAAGGTTTCCAGTTCGCGGATCTGACGGCTGATCAGCGACTGACGGGACGGGTCGCCTTTCGCCACGCTCGCGATTGAACCAGTGTCGGCGACAGAGCAAAAGTTCGCCAACCGTTCCATGGAAAAACCGGAATGGGAGAGGACTTGGTGATACATGACTGTAAGGTCATATTATGTGCATAACAAGTGATACTCAAGAACTGAGATGCATCTTACGGTCGAGGCGTGAAAGAGAAACGCTACGACATCATCGGAGACATCCACGGGCACGCGGATGAACTCAAATCCCTCCTCAAAAACCTTGGCTACGAAAAGGCTTCAGGGGTTTTCCAGCACCCGCAAGGGCGTCAGGTGATCTTTCTGGGCGATTACATCGACCGGGGTCCAAAAATTCGTGAAGCGCTTCAAATTGTTCGTGGGATGGTGGATGCTGGCCAGGCCTTGGCGATTCTCGGCAATCATGAGGTGAACGCCATCCGGTTCCAAACTCAAGATGAGAGCGGCGAATACCTGCGCCCTCACACCCCAAAAAACGTGGTCCAGCATCAGGCCACACTGGACCAATTCCCGGAGGCCCCGGAATGGGCTCAGTGGCTTGATTGGCTCGCCGGCCTTCCTTTGGCTTTGGATTTGGGAGACTTGCGTGCCGTGCATGCCAGTTGGGATGATTATGCGATTGCAGGATTGCGGGCGAGGGGGCGACAGGAGGGAGAAAGTCTGATTCTTCGCAGTCGGGAGGGGACCTTGGCTCATGAACACCTCAGCCGCCTCCTGAACGGCCCGGAGGCTCTCCTCCCCGAGGGCCATGAGCACCAGACCTCGGACGGGAGAATCCGGAATGATATCCGGGTGAAATGGTGGCTGAATCTGGAAGGGCTCACCTGCGCGGAGGCCATCTTCCCGGAAGACAGCAACATCCCTGCTTTGCCGCCTCGGAATGTTCCAATGACCGGATACGCAGACGATGCGCCTCCAACGTTTTTTGGCCATTATGCCCTAAAGGACGCCGCGCCGGCCCCAATCCGGCCCAATCTCGCCTGCTTGGACTACGGCACCGGCAAAGGTGGGTTCCTTTGTGCCTATCGTTGGGATGGGGAACAGGAGCTCATCGCCGACAAATTTGTGGTTTCAGGGGATGGACAGAAGCCAGGGCCAACAAAATGAACAGGTCATTGAAAATACCCGTTGTCGGAGGAGTGGCTGCTCAGTATTCCCATATATGAAAACTGCATCAGACACGTGCGAGGAAGATTCAAGAGCTTTGCTTGAGTCGGCAGAGGGATACATTGAACTGGAGTTGTGGGATATGGCCGAGTCGGAAATTTCCCTCGCGGAGTCCCGATTCGGGGAAAGCAGTGCCTCCCGAGGACTCAAATGCCGTATCGCAGGTGCGCGTGGCAACTATGAGGAAATCGGGCGCGTCGCGCGGGAAAATCTCGAAAATTCGAGTGATGCCCCGGTTGATTTGTTCAGAATCAGCATTTCCGGAGATCCCCGCTGGCTCTATGAGCGCTGCCTTGGATTCGAAGCTGTCTGGAAGAACGACTATTTGTATTGGTTCAATCGGGCCTGCTTTGCCAGCCTGATTGGAAAACTGGATGATGCCCTGGCCTCTCTCCAACGCGGGTTCTGCCGGTCAACGCAAAAGCAAGAAGATGCGTTTTTTGATTCTGACTTGGATCCTCTTTGGAACTGGATTGCCAGAGTTTCTATGAGTGATGGCCTTGCGGAATTGCTTGTTCATCCCGTCTGGCAGCAAGCCATCACCAACCAAGACCGTTCATTGAAAGAAATCCTGCTTCCACCGGTCATGGCAGCGGTGGTTCCCGAAAGATTCCGTGCATTTTTGGTGCACGACGAAGCGATGCTGAGAGCTTCCCGCAAAATTTCGGCAAGCCTCTACAGGGAATACCGGACCTGGCAAAAAGAGGTGACCCGGGCCAATGCGGCCAAACTCGAAATTGCCATTCAAAGAGCACGTGAATTTTTGATCAACCGCCAACCCCGCTTTGCACTTCACCAACTCAATCGTGGGAATCTCACTGCTGCCAGATTCCACATCCTCTACTACTTGTCGCACCGGCCTGAGGAATTCTCCCGACTGCGATTCTTTGACAACCTCGGGCTGAGGTATCTCATGAAGGACCTTGCTCTGGCACATGAGGAGGACCCGAATTTTTTTCGGAAAATGGAGAGTGTCGCCGTCTCCTACCAATGCTCCCTGGATGACTTCGAGGTTATCGGGAAAATGGGCCAGGGCACGGTGCTGTATCAAACCAGGTTGGCTGGTTATGAAATTGCCAATGACCTGCAAGAGCAGGGCTGCCAGCGGCTGTTGCGGGTGGTTCATCGTTGGCCGGATGACGCCATCACCTATTCGCGGCTTGTGGATGCCTACATTGCGCTTGAGCGTTGGGAGGAGGCCCGACTGAGCTTTCGGGCGGCCCCAGCCCATTACAAGCGGTTTCGCCGGTGTGAAGAGCAATTGCTTCAAATCAAGGAGGAATCAATCGAAGTTGTCAAAAATGGGATGCCCACCTGCAAGTTTCTTGGTCAGCGCGATCTCGGAGGGCGTCTCATTTCTTCGGAAACCTCCGCCGAGGGACAAGATTCCGAGCCATGTCGGCAATAGCAATTATCTCAGGAGGCAAACAGTGAAACCAACGCTTCAGCAAAATCGGGAGGAGAGACCCTTCCTCACCGTGTCCAACCGGATCCGCGCAATTGACGTGCGAAATCTTTTGGATAGAGCGTCGGGATCGGCACTTGCAAGGAAGCTGCAATGGCAAATAGCTCCACATCCGTTGTGCTGCGGATTTGCGCCTCAATCTTCGCCAAGGTTCCACGGGAGAGAGAACAACCTAAAACCTCGCACTTCGCGGCCAACGTTTCCTGCGTCCAGCCACGTTTGTAGCGGAGACGCCGGATGGTTTCTCCAACCGCATTTTTCGGCAAAGGTTGCTCCATTATGGAGCTTGACCCTACGGGAGATGGGCATCTCAATTGCTCCGATATAGAGCAGATTTATGCAGTCGGATTTATTTCAAAAGTAAAATTCAAATATGAGTAATAAAAACATTCAAAGTCCGGGAGGGTGCTGTCTGGCATCTGCTCCCATGGTTGTGACGCTCGGGCTCCTGTGGTGGCATGGGGATCTCGTTCTTCTCTGCTGGCTGGTATTCATCGCAGCAGTCTTCAATTGGCTCTGCGCGGAGGCTGTTGCTCACGCCAGAAATGCTGCGGATGAGTCGGCGGATGCCCTGACTGTTGCTCGGCTGTGGTTGAAAATATACAATTTCACCACGCCGATCTACTGGCTCTTCTGCCTTGGTGCAGTCATCTACGCCATTCTGACAAAACAAAACCCATGAGCTCACCGAATTTTGCGGATAACTCAGATGAAATCATTGTGTGGAATGACGTGAGTTCAGCCGCCGGAAGGATGTTTAGAATTTGGGGCGCTGGAGGGGAATTGGAGTGGGCCGAGGAGTGTTGGGGACACTTCCAAAAAGCCGGGATTGCAGGGCAGGTGAGCGACATAGCCCGCACGTCAAGCCTGCTTCGCTTGGTCACCCTGGCTCGAATCTACGAAGAATTTTCCGGATTCGCCTGGGAGGAAAATCCAGAAACGCCGATTGACTACTTCGCCGAGAATCTCAATATCGATCCGGTCGCTCTGGGCATCCTTGCAGCCCGTGCGACATCAGACAGTTTCGACGACACCTGCGACGAGGACGGATCCCAACTTCGCGAGTTGGCGCTCACGTTCGTATCAGATGCCCAGCGAAAGGAAATTTATGCTTGCCTCTGCGCTGCCTATGGGGACGACATCCAGCTCTTCTCAAGAATGAGCCGGACGCACCCCTCATCGGACAGGGATAGCTTCGATGAGTTCGAAGTGACGGCAGGAAATTGCCAGGGACTCCAATACGTCCAAAATGGATTTGGCTCATGAAAATTGAGGTGATGGCGAGTCTTCCACCACGTTTTGAAATAAAAGCTTTTCGCCACTTGAATGCATCTCTTCCAAAACAATACGCCCCGTAACGTCAGAGCTGAATTCTCCCGTTTCCGAAGGTGGGGGTCCAAAGTATAGTGGTGGAAATGTTAAGAGAAACCGACAATCAGGAGTGGGAAGGAGCCAGTCACCAGATGGGACTGGGGCTGGAGGACAGGAAGACTCTCAGGCTGTCGGAGATCAACCCTGTGGAACTGCTGCCGAGGTTCGGCCCGATTCGAACAAAGATGGAGTTGGAACGCCGGATCGAAACAATGAAGGAGCCGATAGCACTCCCACAGGTGGACCGGAGTCCACCGTGGCCAGACGAGGAGGAGATAATGATGTTAATCGGGCAGTTGACTTTGCTGGAGCTTGGGTTTGACGAATAATTTAAAAAATACCTCCCTCACGCGCGCGCGCGGTGAGTTTATTGATATTTTTTTACCCTCGCACGCGCGCGAGAACCATTCCCATCATGAAAAATCACTGGAATACACCAGAGAACAAAAATGCGACATTCGCCGGAAAAATGGCAAGGGAGTGGCAAGGGGATTTTTTTTGAAAATTCAAAGACTTTTGTAAGTCATTGATTATCAAATGGTCGGGCCGACAGGATTCGAACCTGCGACCTCTTGAACCCCATTCAAGCGCACTACCAAGCTGTGCTACGGCCCGCCAAAGGGAATTACTATCCGCGAATCATTGGAATCGATCAAGTAACTTCGGAGGGGCATTTTTGTGCGCGAGATTTCGGGGAAGGTGGGGGCTATCGCAAGTGACACAATTCCTCCATGGTGTGAAGACAGTCCCCAATGACATTCCGGGAGAGATCCAATTTCTGTCGTCCTGCTCAAGATGGGCTGCTCTTGGAGAAACAGATCCTGCCTCTGGAGGTGTTAATCTGTTTTTGCTCGCACGGCGGACATGATCACGCCGGAGAGCGCGTCCACGGCGCGGGAGAGTTGTGGGTCCTGTTTGAGGTCGTTATCTGTTTTGGAGGCGGGCTTGCGGTCACGGCGTGCGCGCAGCAAATCGATTTCTTGTTCGGTGGAAAGCACTGAGCGGATGTGGGGTGCCACGCCATGTTCATGGATGACTTGACGGGCCGGGGTGTAATATTTGGCGGTTGTCAGGCGTACGGCGGATCCATCGGGCAGACCGACCACACTTTGAACCGAGCCTTTGCCGAAGGTGGTTTCCCCGACAATGATTGCCCGCCCAAGGTCTTTCAATGCGCCGGCAACCACTTCGGAACCGCTGGCACTTCCGTAATTGACAAGGACTGCGAGGGGATAGGTGCGGGGCTTTGCTCCACGTCCGGCGGCGGTGTATTCGCGGCCCGGCGTGCGGCCCTCGGTTGTCACAATGCGGGTTCCTGGTGGGACAAAATATCCACAAACATCGACAGCACTTCCAAGGAGCCCGCCCGGGTTATAGCGCAGATCCAAAACCAAGGCTTCGATGCCCTGCTTGTCCAATTTTTCGAGAGCCCTGCCGAGTTCGGCCGCGGTGGGCTCGTTAAATTGGGTGATGCGAACATAGCCGATTTTGGGTTCACCGGGTTTCGATGGGAGAACTTGGGCGTCCTTCACACTGGAAACTTTGATGACCTGACGGGTCAGATCGTAGTCTTTGATTTCTTTGGTGGAGGGCCTCTGGATTGTCAGCACGACCTTTTCCCCGACCTCCCCACGCAACTTTTCAATTGCCTCGGGAAGGGTGAGTTTTTCCGTGGACTGACCGTTAATTCGAAGAATTTGGTCCCCGGGCTCCAAGCCCGCTTCGAAGCCCGGACTGTCTTCCATGGGAGACACAATGGTCAGCACGCCGCCTTCGGACGTGACCACCACTCCGAGGCCGCCGAACTCACTTTTGGTGTCTTCCTGCATGTCTTTGAAATCGGTTGGCTCCATGAATTGACTGTGAGGGTCCAACTCGGCCAGCATGCCGCGGAGAGCCCCGTAGGTCAGGTCACGATAAGAAATTTTGCGGTCATCCACAAAATCCTGGCGAATGAGCTGCATGGCGCGCGCGAGAACCTGGATGTGTTCGTAGGGGGAATCTTCGGCGGGAGTTGGTGTGGGTTCCTGGGCGACAAGCCGGGTGCTGGAAAGTCCGGCGGTGAGAGCCAAGATCCCCAACCCGATGAATAATCTGAACATGTCTGAACGCTAGCATTCCGGGAGCAGACCGCAACCGCGATCCGCCGGGAAGCGAGCAGGATTCTTTATCGAAGGATGCGGGAAGATTTGCATTCCGACGCGAGTTGATGAGGAATGGGGTCATGGCAAAACCCATCGCTGCAACCAATGGCTGGGATGTCTTGGTTGTTGAGCCTGATGGGGGAACCCGGCGTGTGTTGGAGAGCCTGTTGGAAACCCGTCGGGTGAAGTGGGTGCAGACGGCTGCGGAGGGTGAAGACATGCTTCGAAAGGAGGAGTTTGGGCTGGTGGTTTGTGCGGATGAATTGCCCGATCTGCCGGGGCTCATGTTGTTTGCATCAACCCGGGACTTGCGGCCTGCGACCCAGAGAATCCTGATGTGCCGGGATCTGGATGCAGATTTTTTGCTTCATGCACTCAAGGAGGGCAGCGTGCTTCACTATCTTCCCAAGCCTTTGGATCCAGCGGCTGCATCACGCTTGATTGAACATGCCTTGGATCAGAACCGCCTGATGCAAAACCTCATTGCGACAAGAGACCTGCTGGATCGTGCAGAGACCCGCATTGCAAATATCGGGGCGACCGGGGGCGATGCAAAACTCTTCACTCCAGGATTCTTTCGTGCTTTGGTTCTCCCGCTATTTTGGATTCTGCTTGTCTTTGCATTGGTTTTCGTTGGCTTTTCCGCGCTTTACCTTGTTAAATCGGCTCTGGGCATTGACATCTTCCCGAAGAGTCACTTGCAGGATTTTCTACCAATGTGAGAAACTCATCCCAACCACCTGATCCCCGAACTTTGGTTTTGTTCGGTGTCCCATTTCACGATGTGACGATGGCCGAGACCTTGTCATGGATTGACGGATTGATTGCCTCGAAGCGCTCAGCGTATTTGGTGACGGCCAATTTGGATTTTGCGGCCCAAGCGAGCGGGGATGTTGAGTTGCAAAGAATTCTGGTCGAGGCGGAATTGGTTTTGTGCGATGGCACGCCGTTGGTGTGGGCCTCCCGATTGGCTGGCAAACCACTGCGGGAGCGGGTTGCAGGGTCCGATCTGGTGCCCCAACTCGCGGCCCATGCCGAACGCCGGGGTTACAAGATTTTTTTGCTGGGGGGCGAACCTCACATCCTCGAAGAGGCCGCCAAAAACCTCGCGCAAAAGCATCCTCTGCTTCCACCGGTCAAATTTTATTCGCCTCCCTTTGCCAGTCTTCAGGACCTTGATCATGCGGCGATTCTTGAGCGTTTGAAGGAAGCCCGGCCCGACATTTTGCTGGTGGCCTTTGGTTGCCCGAAACAGGAGAAATGGATTTCCATGCATTACCGAACGCTTGGAATTCCTTGCAGCATCGGGGTCGGAGCGACAGTCGATTTTTTGGCAGGAAAAGTTTCCCGCGCCCCCGCCTGGATTGCCAACCTCGGGTTGGAATGGGTTTACCGGCTTTCGCAGGAACCCAAACGTCTGTTTGGAAGATACTGGAAGGACATTTGTTTTTTGATCAGTCAGAGCTGGAAAGAATTCCGCGTGGTGCGTGCAACAAAATCCCTCGCTCTGCCGGAAAGCGGGGAGGCCCCCGAGTTGCCGGGCATCGAGGTTATTTCATGGAAAGGTGCAATTTCTGCGGACGGTTTGGATGGGCTTCCGAGGCCTGCGATGAAGACTCCGTTTGTGATTGATCTTTCCGGGGTCACCGGGGTTGACAGCCGGGGTTTGGGAATGATGTTGCGACTCATCCGGGAGGCATGGACGGCGGGGGCGGCGGGTTGTTTTCTTGCGCCCTCCGCTGCAGTGAAGATGGTCGTGGAAGTCACCCGTCTTGAACGTATCCTGCCGATGGCTTCCACCATGGAAGAGGCTGCAAACTTGCTGGCGCGGGAAGGGGCCGCTCTCCGCCTGCAACCGCATTTGGAAGAGGGAGGCGCACGCCTTGGTTTTCAGTTCCCGCAAAGGGTCACTGCGGAAAATGCCGAAGTCCTGGGTCAGGTCATCAAACAAAGCTGGGAAGAGCACCCCGAAGCCCGGCGAGTCGCCATGGACCTTTCCGAGACAACATTTATGGACAGCTCCGGCCTGGGACTGCTTTTGAGGGTTCACCGCATGACAGCCGGCCGGCCGGAGGGACGCATGGAGATTCTGCATCTTCAGGACAACATTCTGAATGTGATTCGTGTGGCCCGCCTGGACAACTTGCTCCTTCCCCACGGTCCATGAAAGTTGGTCTGTCAGTTTCTGTTATTCAGCGGGGCAAATCCGGCGTGGCGACCTACGTGGGAGGGTTGTTAGCCTAACTTCCCCCTAATTTTTTTATAAGTCGTTGAAAATCAATGAATATGCCCAAAAATGTAGCAAGTAATAAGTAAATTATTATCGTAATATATATTGACTAAACGACTTTTACCTGTATTTACAGTAGCAAGTG
>JBGSVX010000425.1:0-4082 GCA_041752795.1 Terrimicrobiaceae bacterium | reverse complement strand
TTCCTCTGCCTCGCGAAGGGACTCACCGGCGGTTACCTCCCACTCGCAGCCACCCTCACCACCAACACAGTCTATGAGGCCTTCCTCGGCGAATATGAGGACCTCAAAACATTTTTTTATGGACACAGTTATTGTGGCAATGCGCTGGGCTGTGCCGCCGCGCTCGCGAGCCTTGATGTGTTTGAGGAGGAACGGGTGCTTGAAAATCTGGCTCCCAAAATTCAAAAACTTCGCTCCCTACTTAATTCCCTGCGGGAATCGCCCCACGTCAGGGACATTCGTCAGTTCGGCTTCATCGTCGGCGTGGAACTCCAAGTTTCGCCGGACGAACCCTGTGACTGGAAACATCAGACCGGTGCCCGAGTCTGCCTCGCCGCGCGTGAGCACGGTCTCCTCACCCGCCCCATACTGGATACCGTGTCCCTCATCCCACCCCTCTGCATTTCCGAATCCCAACTGGAAACCGCGGTTTATGCGCTGCGTGCTGCCATCCGGGATGTCCTGGGTTAATGCCAATCTGGAAAAAAATTCTGTCGGAAATTTAGCCACAGAGGCCGCAGAGAACACAGAGAAGGAGAAAAAATTAAAACTCCTTCTGCGTGGCATTGGCATCCGGCCAATGATCTCCTGCTCGATGCTTCATTTGTTAAAATGGTCGTCAAGGTGCCAGATCCTGCATGGCCTGACTGACATCCCTCAATATCCTTGAACAGGGGTCTCCGTGGGGCTAAAACAGTCCAACCATACTCCATGGACATTGTCTGATTTTTCGGACGATATTTGTAGGAGAGATGTCGCCGTAGACTCATCTCCTGCAAACGCTACGGACGAATCAATAATCCTGTTATAGCAAGAATATGAAGAACCCGTTTCTGTATCTCACAATTCTCATTCTGGTGCTTGGAGCCTGTGATCGCATCGCCCAGAGCCCAAAGCACGATCTTCCGAGGATTAAAGCGATCGATGCGCGATTTAATGAGGGCGATTACGAATACGCGCTGAAGGAGACGCTCAAATACACTACGGATTACCCGGACTGCGAACAGGGGTGGTGCCTTCTCGGCTGGTCATACGTAAAGCTCGACAACCTTGAACCTGCCTCAGACAGCTTCAATAAGGCGATCACCTTGAATCCCAAGTTTGACAATGCTTTCGTCGGATTGGGAGTGTTACGAAGAAAGGCCGGCGATCTTGAGGGTGCCCGTCAAGCGTATACTGAAGCCACGCGAATTCTACCAGAGAATGCTGAAGCCTTTTCAAGCCTGCTCGTGATAGAGATTCTCGAACACAATTACCATGCTGCTGTTGCATACGGAGAAAAGGCTTGGGCATTGCGGAAGGATCTTCCAAGCATTCCAGCGAATCTTGCGATCGCTTACCACTACCTTGGGAATGAGGAGAAAAAGCTGCACTTTTACCAGCAGGCGAAATTGCTTGGCTACCACAAGCTCGATGTTATCCAGGAAATATTCGCAGGAACCATGGTCATTGAGTAAATCCTGGCAAGCCCTGGCGCTTTTTAACAAAAGGCATTCACGAGGAGTGGGCAAAACCAATTTCCAAGCCACTCTTTTTCACTGCATCTCGCGAGGCAAGCGCCTGTGCTTGGAGAATGTGGCCCCCATCGGAGAGAACTTGTGTATGAAAAATCCCCCTTGTCCCCGGTCGGGCCGATCTCGGATTTTGCGTTTGCGGATGCGTCGCCGTGGTGCTTTTAAGCATGGCCTGACCTACTTTTCATGACACCGGTCTTGAAAAGGATTTTATATCTGCCCTTGCAGCGCGGGCGGTTTCATAACAAAAAGGGGGGATGCACGATGATCTTCAGCTCGCACTCGAAACCGGAAAAATCAATCAGCAGACTGCTGAGACCTTGGAAAAACTGACTCCCGGGAGTTTCTGTCGGCACAAGAGCTGGGGATTCGGACGGGTTGCGGAGTGGAGTTTGGTGACCGGTCAGATCCTGATTGATTTTCCCGGAAGGAAGGGACATCCCATGCAGGCGGTTTATGCGGTGGAGACTCTGACAGTTATTCCCTCGGATCATATTCTTGCCCGCAAAGCGGTCGATGCCGAAGGCGTCCGCGCGGAAGCCAAGGAGAACCCTGTGGGGCTTGTCCGGGCCATTCTTGGGAATCACGGGGGCTCGGCGACCGTTGATCAGATTGGCGCGAGCCTTCAGCCCGAGGTTTTTGATGCGGCAGGTTTCAAAAAGTGGTGGGACGCCGCAAAGAAAAAACTGAAAGCGGATGGGTGTTTCCAGATGCCAGCAAAAAAATCTGAACCGGTTGTTTTGTTGGCTGAGCCGGCGGCTCCTGGATTTGGTCTGATCGAAAAATTCCGGGGAGCAAGGTTTTTGAAGGACCAGGTTGCTGCGGTTGATGAAGTGATCAAGAGCCTTGATGATCTGGTAAACGAGGTTCACGAACTTCAGGCGCTCGCTGGCCAAATCGGGGAGGCTGCTCAGAAGGGCCGCCGTCTTCAGGCCGCGCAGGCACTGGAACTCTTGATTGCCCGCGACGAAATTTTGGGACGTCATGAAAGCCTCGTCGTTGGCGAAGGAGCTCCGCGAGTCGTTGACATTTTGCGTGGCGAACAAGGCCGCCTTCTCGAGCTTTTCACATCCCTTCCCGCCGCCAAGCAGCGCCGGGCTTTGGAACAATTCCCCGAGGCCTTTGAGGACAAATGGGTGGACATGGCGCTCCGCCTTGCGAAGCAGGCACCAGCCCGCCTGGTTGTCGAAGTCGCCAAATTACTGGAACGTCATGGCCGGACCCAGGATTTGCGCACGGCACTGGCGCGTTGGATCGGGGATCGCTCGGTCTCCGCAGAAACTCTCATCTGGCTTGGCAAGGAGCGGGGAGCAGGGTTCCCTGAACTCTTTAATCCCGATCTCCTGAATGCCATTTTCAGCGCACTCGAACGGGACATGCTCGCAGAAAAACGCGGGTCGCGTTTGCACGATCTCCTGCTTGATGACCGTGAACTCCTCGGCCTGCTCCTCAAAGAAGCCCGCCCGGATGCCGTTCGCGATGCCATGCGCCGCCTGCTTCTGACTCCTGTTTACGATGACCTCAACAAGCGGTCTCTTATTGGTCGCATCATCAAACTTTATCCCGACATGCAGGCCATGATTGGTGGCGACGAGGAAGTGGCCGATGAGACCCTCACGGTGTCCTGGGCCAGCTTGGAAGCCCGTAAAGAAGCCTACGAGCACCTCATCAATGTCGAAATTCCACAGAACACCAAGGATATCGCCACGGCGAGAGATCAGGGCGATCTTCGCGAAAACTTTGGCTTTAAAGCGGCCAAGGAGCAACAACGTGTCTTGATGCGGCGTCAGGGCGAGTCCGAGCAGGACCTCTCCCGTGCGCGCGGAACTAATTTTGAAAATCCTGACACGACCCAAGTCTCGATTGGCACAGTGGTGCGTCTTGATATTGAAGGCGGGGCCACGGAAACTTACAGCATCCTCGGAGCATGGGACAGTGCACCCGACCGGGGGATTGTGTCCTACAAAGCCGGAATCGGTCAGGCTCTGCTTGGCAAGCCTGTCGGTGACAAAGTGACCCTTCCGGCGGACACTGGAACGCGCACGGCGGTGATTGCCGAAATCACGGCGTTCACCGATATTGAGGCGTTGAGAACGGCTTCGTAAACTCCGTTGTCAGGTGGTTGCCTTTTTCCTCAAGAGAATTGTTTCCCTTGCCGCCGTGCTGTTTTGCGTGGTGACGGTCACATTTTTCCTGATCCGGGTTTCGCCCGGTGGGCCATTTGATGCCGAGCGGAAAATCCCGGAGGCTATTGAGAAACAGCTTCTCGCCAAATACAAGTTGGATGGTTCGCTCTGGGAGCAATACACAGGGTATCTTGGCGACCTGATCCAAGGAGACCTGCGCCTCTCCACAAAGTATCGAAACCGCAGTGTCGCGGAAATTCTTTCCCAGACTCTGCCGGTGACCATGACCCTTGGTCTGTGCGCCTTTGTGCTGGCGACAGTGTTTGGCACATTGCTCGGGGTTGCGGCCGCAGCGGGACGCGGCGGGCCAACCGACTTTTTTGCGATGCTCTTCGCGCTCCTT
>JBGSVX010000424.1:0-9236 GCA_041752795.1 Terrimicrobiaceae bacterium | reverse complement strand
CGCTGAGCACGGGCATCATCTCCGGCGGTTCCAAAATCAATATTGTCCCCAACCATTGTGAGGCCATGGTGGATGTGCGCGTCGTGCCTGGTTTCGAAATCAAGGAAGTGATTGACGCCGTGCGGGAACGTCATCCCGCTGTCGAGATCGATTGCAAATTCTCCTCGCCCCTGTTCACCGACCCCGGCCACCCAATCATGACCCTGCTGGGCTCTCTGGGTATCCCCGCCGCAACCGCTCCGTGGTTCTGCGACGCCGCCTCCTTCGGGGAAAAAGGAACGCCCGCCATTGCGCTCGGACCGGGCTCGATCTGCCAAGCCCATACCGCTGATGAATTTCTTTCCATCGCGGACCTTGAAGCCGGCGCGTTGGGATTTGAAAAGTTTCTCAGGGCACTGAAATAGCCTGTGTCCCCAGCAATGGGACTGATCCCGCCATCTACCCAAGTCACCTGGCGATTGTGTGCTGCTCGGTGGAATTGACTGGACAATTTACACAACTTTTCTAATGCTGTTGCATAACAATCCCTCCTCCTATGCAACCCACCGCCAACCTTTGGGAAACCCTTTGTCAGGACTTTGAAGCGCGCAAGCAGAAGTCCTCTCCTGAGGATTATGTTGTTGTCGCGAAAGCTTTCGTGGAATCGGCGCGTCAGATTTTACGGCCTGACAGTCCACGTTTGTGCGATGCCATTGAAATCTCGGGAGATGTGTGCCAGGCCTGTGGAGAGCAGAATGAGGCGGCTGTCGCGTTTGAGGAAGCTCTCAAGACGGCTCAACGGATTGGGGCATGGATTTCTGCGGCGCGCATTGCCGGGAAGCTGGCAGGGCTGTTGGACGATGTGGGTGAATTGGCGCAGGCACGCACATATTACGAGCGGGCGATTGAGTATTACGAACGCATTGGTGACCACTCGATGCATTCCCAACTCCTGAACAGTTATGCTTCGGTTTGTCGGCGGTCCGGGGATTCCAGTGAGGCGGAGCGTTCTTATACACGGGCCATGGAAGTGGCGGCGCGGATTCATGGGGAAAATCACCCGGAGGTCGCGATTGCAGCAAACAATTTGGGAGTCGCATTCACGGAATCCGGAGATTACGTGCGTGCGGAAAGCATGCACATGCAGGCACTCGCCATCAGGGAAAAATGTTTTGGAGGCATGCACCCCGATGTGGCCCAGTCCCTTGGCAACATGGCTGTTGTGTATCACTCGTCACGCGACTATGACCGCGCAGAAAATTTTTACCGTGCCTCCCTGGATATTTTCCGGCGTTTCCGTCAGGACGACGATCAGGAAGTTCAGGCTGTGAATGCCAACTATGAGGCTCTCCTTCAGCGTCGCGCTGCGGAAGCGCCGTGATTTCGCCCTTGTTGGAGCGGGCCGCCGCCGCAAAATTTCGTGAGTCTCTCAGCGTTCGTCGTGTTGTGTTCACGAATGGTTGTTTTGATATTTTGCACCGTGGACATGTGGATTACCTGGAGTTTGCGAGAGCTCAGGGCGATGCTCTGATTGTGGGGCTGAACAGTGACGCGTCCGTGCGGCGTGCCAAGGGAGACGGGCGTCCGGTGAATTGTGAGGCAGACCGGGCTTATGTGCTTGGGGGGTTAAAATCCGTGGATGCGGTGGTGATTTTTGATGAGGACGAGCCGAAGGATTTGATTGCAGAAATTCTTCCCGATGTGTTGGTGAAGGGCAGGGACTGGGCTCATTACGTGAGTGGTCGGGAAGTTGTCGAGGCCAACGGAGGATGTGTTGTGCTTGCCGATCTCGTCCCCGGACGTTCCACAACTGCCACGATTGACAAAATCCGGAGTTGATTCCCGCCGGAAAACCGCTTGGGTTGCATCATGAAACAAACGATCTCCACATTCCCGGACGCACCACCTGCCCTCGGGCCTTACTCACTCGGCGTTCTTGCCGAAGGGAAATTCCTCTTTGTCTCCGGGATGACCCCTTACGATCCTGCCGCAGGAAAAATTGTGCGGGGGTCCATCGCCGAGCAGACCGATCTTGTGCTTCGGAACGTGGAGGGTGTATTGAAGGCCGGAGGGGCAACGCTCTCGGATGTTGTCAGTTGCCGGGTTTATCTGTCAGACCTGACCCCCGAAAATTTTCGTGCCATGAATGAAGTTTACAGTCGTTTTTTTGGGGAATCCAAACCGGCCCGTGCCACGGTGGGAACCCAACTCCTTGGGTTTGATGTCGAAATCGAATGCGTGGCCGTTGTGTCCTGAGAAGGCCTTTTTATGCATATCGACGACATTTTTGCACTCGGAAAGACCACATTTTCCTTCGAATTTTTTCCGCCCAAAACCCCCGAAAGCACTGAGTCGCTTTTTGAAGCCATCCTGCAGTTGGAGCCACTCAGTCCGGCTTTTGTGAGTGTGACGTATGGGGCCGGCGGCACCACGCGGGAGCGGACCCACGACCTCGTGCTCCGGTTGAAATCAACAACCTCCCTTGACCCCATCCCTCACCTCACCTGCATTGGCCATTCGGTTGCCGAGATTCAGGAAATCCTTGAGCGTTACGCCGCAGCAGGCGTCGGCAACCTGCTGGCCTTGCGTGGTGATCCCCCGCGGGGGGGGCAGCCTCATGACTATTCCCGGGACGCCTTTCCCCAAGCGGTGGACCTTGTCCGGGAGATAGAGAAATTCAATGAACGTGGTGGACATCCGGATCCCCGCGGCTTCGGAATCGGAGTGGCCGGGTTTCCCGAAGGCCACCCCGCAACCCCCAACCGTCTTCAGGAGATGGACTACCTCAAGGCCAAAGTGGACGCCGGGGCTGACTATATCTGCACACAACTTTTTTTCGACAATCACGACTTTTACGACTTTCGCGAGCGCTGCCTGCTGGCGGGGATTCACGTTCCCGTGATTGCAGGAATTATGCCTGTGACAAGTCTCTCCGGGCTTCATCGCATGGCGGAATTGGCCGGCGGAACCCATTTTCCTGCAAAACTGTTAAAAGCGCTGGCCCGCGCCGGAGATGATCCCGAGGGCGTTCGGCGGGTCGGAATCCATTACGCAACCGAACAGTGTGCCGACCTCTTGGATCAGGGCGTGGCCGGAATTCACTTTTATACGCTGAACCAATCGTCCGCCACGCGAACGATTTATTCCAATCTGGGATTCGGGGTTCCGTCCGTCTGAATCAAGCTGCCAGATATTCGGGATTCAGTTTTTTCAGGGATGGCAGGACAAAATGCCCGTCCTTGCGGATCAATTTGTTGTCGAAGCGGATTTCGCCCCCTCCGTATTCGGGACGCTGAATGTTGACCATATCCCAATGGATGCGGCTCGTGTTGCCATTGCCGGCAGTTTTATAAGCCTGACCGGGAGTGAAGTGAAACGACCCCGCAATTTTTTCATCAAAGAGAATATCTCTCATGGGATGGAGGATGTGCGGATTAAAGCCAAGGGCAAATTCCCCGATGTAGCGCGCCCCGGCATCGCTGTTCAGGATTTCGTTGAGCCGGCGGGTGTTGTTTGCCGTGGCTTCCACGATACGGCCCTGATGAAATTCCAAGCGAACGGAGTCGAATGCGGTGCCTTGATAAATGGTTGGAGCATTGAATGTGATATGACCCTCCACTGAGTTTTTGACCGGACACGAAAACACTTCGCCATCCGGGATGTTGCGATCGCCGCCGCAGGCGACCGACCCGATGCCTTTGATCGAAAACCGGAGGTCGGTGCCCGGCCCGGTGATATGCACTTTGTCCGTTGAATCCATGAGTTTTTTCAGAGCGGCCATGCCCGGTGCCATGCGGGAATAATTCAGAGTGCAGACCCGAAAATAAAAATCTTCGAACGCCTCAGTGCTCATGCCTGCCTGCTGGGCCATGGCCGGGGTGGGCCAGCGGAGGACCACCCACTTGGTTTTGTTGATGCGCCAGTCCATGACCGGACGAAGTGCGCCGGCAATCAGGTTTGCGCAATGTTCCGGCACATCGGAAAATTCTGTGATGTTGTGGCTTCCTCGCACGGCGATGTAGGCCTGCATTTTTTTCATGCGGGCCAATTCGACCGATTTCACGATGTCAAGATGGGCGGGTTCGATGGCTCGTTGAACTTCCCGGCTGAGGCGTGAGTGGTGGACCTGCACAAAGGGGACGGCTCCTGCTTTTCTGACCGCTCTCACGAGGGAGATTCCCATTTCATCCGGGACATCAAAAAGGTCAATCAAGACGTGCTCGCCACGTTTCAGGCTGGTCGAGTGAACGGTCAATACGGAGGAAAGTTTGTCGTAACGCGGATCATTCATCGGAGACCTATACGACAAAAATTACGGATTGGAAACCGGGAAGCCCCCGAAAATCACAAACTTTTACTGGTTCCCGGCTTTGCGCTTGGCAACTTCGCGCAGGGCGTGTTCGAGTTCGGGCCGTCTGATCGGTTTGGAGAGGTAATCATCCATCCCTGCGGCGAGACAGCGTTCGCGGTCTCCATTCATGGCATTGGCCGTGAGGGCAATAATCTCGACGCGTGAAAGCATGGGATTGCGGCGTTCCAATTCGCGGATCTCTGCTGTGGCGGAGATGCCATCCATCACCGGCATCTGCATGTCCATCAAAATCACATCAAAGGGCGAACTCTCGTGCATCTCCATGGCCTCGACGCCATTGAAAGCCGTGTCGCACTCGCAGCCAAACGATTTAAGAATCAGCTGAAGCAGGCGGCTGTTGGCGGAATTGTCCTCAGCGATCAAGACCCGCAGGCCAAGGCCTGCAAGCCGGGGCTCATGCGCCGGAGTGCTCCGTCTATCGATTTCCGGAGCCTCAACAACCCTGCAGGTACACGAAAACAGGAAGCGGGATCCTTTCGGGCTGGATGACTCAATGCAAATTTCTCCATGCATCAAATCCGCAAGCCTCCTGCAAATGGCGAGCCCCAATCCCGATCCCCCAAATTTGCGTGTGGTGGATGAGTCTGCCTGAATAAACGGTTGAAACAGGGATTCGAATTTTTCCGGCAAAATGCCGACGCCGGTATCTTCCACGGCGACATCCAATTGAAAGTTCCCGTCCGCGATGGGCCTGCCATCAACGATCACTGCGACCCGGCCCTCAGACGTAAATTTTACGGCATTGCCAATCAGATTCAGCATGATCTGACGCATGCGCATTTGATCAAGCATCAGACCCTCCGGCACTTGCTCGGTAACATGAAATGAGAGCCCGATCATTTTTGTTTTGGCGGCCTGAAAATGGAGCTCCACAACGCGTTCGATGAAATCCCGGATTCGAGTTGGCTCGGGAGAGAATGTTAGATTCCCGGACTCAGCGCGCGAAAAGAGCAGGATATCATCAAGGAGTTCCAAGAGGGCATCCCCGCTGCGCTGGATCATTTCCAACTGCTGGCGTTGGTCCGGTTTGAGATCCGAGCAGGAGAGCGTTTCAGAAAATCCGATCACGCTGTTCAATGGCGTGCGGATTTCATGACTCATCATTGCAAGAAATTGGTGTTTCGCGACGGCCGCAGATTGTGCCGCTTCCTTTTCCCGAATGAGTGCTTTTTCATTCAGCTTGCGCTCGGTGATTTCCATGGTCGCGCCCCGGTATCCACCAAAATGGCCGGAGTCATCTTTCACGGGGACTCCATTGACCGCTGCCCACATTGTTGAACCGTCCTTTTTGATCATGCGTTCCTCAAAATCCCGAAATGGAATGGCTTGGGAAACAATGTCATCGGATTTCTTTTTGACTGACTCCAAATCTCCGGGGTGAACATACTCGAAGGGATGATGGCCGAGCATTTCCGCTGGCGTGTAACCAAGGATTTCGGTCGCGCGGTCCGAGACGTAGGTGTAATGCCCCTGGGTATCGACCTCCCATATGAATTCTCCTGCGGCCTCGGTGACATCCCTCAGTCGTTTTTCTGCCACGGCCAACTTGCGGTAGGCTTTCTGGAAACGCCCATTAGAACTGTAAACAAAAAATCCGGTCATGCTCGCAATCAGGGCACCAATCAGGCCAATTTGAAGTGAGCATCCCAGGTCCAACCAAATAGGGTTCAGGATGTTTTCCGCAGCTTCGGCCCGCACGACCCCTGACGCTTTGCCTGATGGAGAAAAAACCGGAGCGTAAACAACCGGGCTCTTCGATTTGTCCAGAGAGAGTCTGGTTGTTCCGGTGCTGAGAGCCGTGGCCGCCTCAATGGCTTCCTCTGGGGGCAGGGTTTTGAGTGGCTTCTTCGAGGCCTCCGCAGAGTCATCCGCAACGTGAAGAAGCCCGATCAATTCGCCGCCGGTTTGATGAAAAAGCGAGAGGCTCCCGACCTCACTATGGACAGCCTGAAATCCTTCAAAACTCCGTTTGGCATTTTCGAGGTCCACTCCAAGCAGTTGGCCCTCTGGAGAAATGAATTTGCCGGCGTAGTTGGCCGCCTTCCATGCCGTGGACTCAATAATTGCGTGAAGATGGATCTCCTCCTGCATGAGTATTCGGGAGTGAACCAAAATTGCGCTCCCGGCAAAGGACAAAAACACAACGGCGGCGATGATGATCGCATCCACTGCCGGGTGTACCCGCCATGCAGCGCGGGGAACGGAATGCGGGATCGCCCAGGGGTTCACAAAACGAAAATTCTCTGAAGCCGGCCGCCGGGGAGTTGGCGCCAAATCGGGCGATGAGCGACATTGGGAAGCTCAATTCCCATGGGCAATCTCACCGGGTAATTGCTGCGAAGGAATCTTTCTGAACCGGTGTGAGCAAGGAAAGAAGTTCCTTGCCCCGACCGAGGCGATCCTCCCGAAGGGTTTCCAGACGCTCGTGAAAGCTGATTTTTCCCTCTTCGAAGAGTCGGTTCGTTGTGGCCACTGTCTGCTCGGATTTTGAGCGGACTTCTTCAATTTGCTGGCTCTGCGTGGCGGAAAGGCCAATGCGTTTTTGCACGGACGCAGAATACAAATGTGTGGCTCCAAGGAACTTGTTTTCGATTTTGATGAGTTTTTCGCTTTGCGAAGAACTTAGAACCCCCAGCGCACGTTTGTTGGAGGATTGGGTCACCCGGTCAAGAGCCGCCTGGGCATTGTCACGGCTCTTTGCGGTTGGCAACTCGCTGGCTGCAATTTTTCTGGCGGCCGCCCGGTAGTTGGAACGAATGGTGTCCAATTCCGAAGCTTGAGCGGGGGTGATCCCCAGAGATTCTCGGACTTTTTCATTCCCAAGGAGAATGGCCAGTGAGCCGACCTCTCCCGGTGTTTGGGCCTTGAGAGACGGTGAGAGGGCTAGCAGAGAACAAAGGGCAGTGAGAAAGAGTCGGCGCATGGTGTCGGTGATGTGGAGTGGATTAGAGAGCGGAGGCAATGATGGCTTCGAGTTTGACAATGTCCGCAGCGAACTTTCGAATGCCGTCGGAGAGCTTGTCCGTTGCCATGGCATCTTCATTGAGAAGCCAGCGGTAAGATTTCTCTGTATTCGGGATTCGATCAACAGCGGCTGACATTGCGGCTTCGGGATCGAGTTTCCTCACAATGAGATCGGTGCTTTGTTGGAGCTTCTCCAAGAGATCCGGGCTGATTGTGAGAAGGTCGCAGCCTGCCAATTCGGTGATTTCTCCAAGATTCCGGAAGCTGGCCCCCATTACCTGGGTCTTATAACCGAATTTTTTGTAATACGTGTAAATGCGGCCAACGGACTGGACCCCCGGGTCTTCGGCTCCCACAAATTCTTTTCCGGTCGTGGCTTTGTAGTAGTCATAAATCCGGCCCACAAACGGCGAAATGAGAGTGACTCCGGCTTCGGCGCACGCCACGGCTTGGGGAAGGGAAAACATGAGGGTCAGATTGCAGTGAATGCCCTCTTTTTCACAAATGGCAGCCGCTTGGGCTCCTTCCCATGTGGAAGCAATTTTGATGAGGACACGTTCACGGGGAGTTCCAAGCTTTTCGTAAAGACCGATGAGATAACGGGCTTTCTCCACGGTAGCCTCGGCATCAAAGGATAACCGCGCGTCCACCTCGGTGGAAACTCGACCTGGAACAATTTTGAGGATCTCCCTGCCAAAGGCCACTAGAAGATCATCAATAATTTTCTTGATGAGGTCCTCTCCGACAAGCGAGGACCCCTGGTTGTCTGCAATCGCCTTTTCGAGCAAATGTTTGTACTCCGGTTGGCCGACCGCCTTGTAAATCAACGTGGGATTTGTTGTCGCATCCTGCGGAGAGTATTTCTTGATGGATTCAAAATCCCCGGTGTCTGCAACAACTGTTGTCAGTTTTTTGAGTTGATCAAGGCTGTTTTCGGGAGTGGATGAATTGCTCATTTGATGAATCCTTAGAATGCCCCCGCCCCAATCGAAAATCAACGATCAAATTTCGTAAGGAAGGGGAGGAGGTGCTGGAGATTTTTGTCGAAGCAAGGAAGAGATCAGGCTTCCAGAAGGGAAGCGCGGATGATGGCGAGTTCGGATTCCTCCATGAGTTTGCGGGTGACCCCGCGGAGGCGTTTGCTGAGGGTGGAGGCCACTCCGACCATGAGTTGGATTCCGGCTTCGGGGTAATTGTTCACGAAGTCTTCAAAATCGGAACGCGTGATCACCCAATATTGGGCGGGTTCGATGACGGTGACCGAACAGACGGCGGCATCGGGATCGAAGAGGTCCACTTCGCCAACCCATTCGCCCTGATGGATTGGACCGAGGAGGACTTCGCGGTGGTCATCGCGGCGGATGGCATGAAGCAGCCCGCTGATGATGAAAAACAGTTTTCCATGGGATTCGCCTTGGGGAATGAGCGTATCGCCGGGAAGGGCGAGATGGAAATTTCCGTAGGAGCTGAGTGTGTCGCGGTCTTCTTTGGAAAGTGCGGAAACAAAACCCACGGCAGGGAGGTAAGGGCTGTTCAACTCATCATTCATGTTGAATTCAATACCTCAATTGCCTGATCGAGGCGAATCAAAATCCGCAATTTCATGAAGCAGCCGGTCTCAGCCCAGCCGCAGATCGTAGGTAAAATCGGATGGGTGGCGACCGCTGCAGGGCGCGCCACCCAGATTTCCGGCACGTGCGGGCGGGACTTCCTGGAACGTTCGGGTTTTGTCAGTGAGAGAAAACGCGGCAACAATCCGATGGGTGCGTTTGTCGAGGATGGTGACATTGAGCGGCAGTTGAGGCGGGATGCCGGGATGAAGGGATGGGTAGAGGTTCGAGCGGCGGAATCGGAGCCCGGCAAGGAATCCGATGCGGGGGATTTCGCGCAGGGGAAGGTGGCGGCCTGAGATGTAGAGATC
>JBGSVX010000423.1:0-6878 GCA_041752795.1 Terrimicrobiaceae bacterium | reverse complement strand
TGTTCCTCCTTCATTTTGTCCTCATCCAGAGAGGTGGAGCCCGTTTCCTCAAAGAGTCGCAGCAAAATCGCCACGGCCAAAGCCGTTGCAGAAAAGGAAACGACCAGGCCGGTGATAACAAGAGCCTGAGGGACCGGATCCCCGCCAAGTCCCGCCGCGGCACCACGCCTCGCAATGGCTCCAAACAACAGAAAAATTCCGCCGCCGAGGATGTTGAATGCGAGGATTTTTCGGAGCGGGTGGGTCTGGACAATGAGCCCGTAAAGTCCCAGACCAACAAGCCCTGAAGCGCAGACACCAAAAATTTGAAAAGTTGTCATCGGCGGAGTGAGGTTCCCGGAGGGCCCGCGACCAACATGGCCAGCGTCGCCGCGATGGAGGCCGTCATTGCCACCTCAATCACCACGATGATCGGTTTGGCAAAAGCCTCAGGATACGACAAAAAGGAGGAGTTCCAAAGATACCCGCAATATCCGACAACGAGAAACACGACGATACCAATCACTAATATTCCGCGCAGGGATAGACTACTGACAGCAGGCGGTTGGCTGACTCCCGCCCAAAATCCCAGGATCGCCATCGCAGAAATCACAGCTCCGCCGGCAAAGGCCCCGCCCGGTGCATCGGCTCCCACCCAGAAAAGATAGATGCCGACCACCACCCCGGATGGGATCAAAACTCTGGCCAAAAAAAGGAGTGGTCCACCACGTTCTGCCGCATAGCCAAAGGCCGGACGCCCGCCCCAGCACCGGTCCGGGGCCAGTGACCAAACGGCCACCAACGACAGGAGCAACACGACTTTTTCCAGCATGGTGTCCAACGCCCGGTAAGCCATCAACGTGGCCGTGACTGGGTTGCCAAGGCCGGTGGATTTTAAAGGCTCCATGGCCGTCTCCGCGAGGGATGGTGGGGGCTCGGGGAGGTTGAGCACCACAGCGATGAGCGCGGCTGTCAGAACACCACAGAGAATCATGGCAATGAGTTTGAGAAATGGGCCGGACGGCCGGGCGTGGTCATTCCGCAATTTGTGGCAGGCCGCAAGCAGCAAGGCCCCGGTCACGCCACTTCCGAGCGCCGCCTCGGTGAGTGCGACGTCCGGTGCCGCCAATACCATCCACCCTAATGACAGAACCAGACCGTAAGCGACAAACCCCACCGTCGTCGCAAAACGGTTCCTGCCAAGAATGACATAGGATGCCAACGCCAAAATGAGCCCGGCAAGGAGGACTCCAAAAATCAGTTCGGCATTCATTCTTTCCGTTCTCCTCTCACCCGGCGTCCAACCAACTGGGAAACTGCCGCACTGGAAATCAGAACCAGAACCCACACCAACACCAGCTTGAAAACCCCGAACGGCCAGGCCACATGCGGAAGCAATCCCACCATAATCAAACCCAGCCCGAGATTGTCGGCCTTGGTCAACGCATGCAGACGCGTGAGTGTGTCCGGAAACCGAAGCAGACCGACCGATCCCGCCAAAAAAAACAGGCATCCCAAAGAAATGCTCACAATGGAAAGCAGGGCTGTCATTTTTTGTCCTCGATTTTTGGCGGTTTGGATCCGGATTTTACAAAGGCCACAGACGCAAAAGCCGCAAGCATCGCCAGCGTGAGTGCGACATCCGCGGCAGCCGTCAATCCCCCCGCCGATGCCAGCAAAAGCACGGCAATACCTCCGGTTCCCAGCAACTGAGCGGACATCATACGATCCACATCGTCGGGCCCCCAAAGCACCCTCACCAATCCCAAGGCCACGGTCAAAAGCACAAAGGCGGCTGACCCAATAAAAAACTCATGCATGCGCGGTTTCCTCCCCCCATGCCTTTTTCATGAGGTTTTCCAATCCGGTCATCTGAGCGGCCATCGGCTGGCTCGTGTCCAGGCAGTGAAGAACAATTTCCCCGTCGCCCGCTTCGCCCACCGGCAGCGACCCCGGCATCAAACTCGCAACCGCCATAAACAGGTCCCTGTTTGGTCCTTCAGGAATCGTACATGCGCAGGTGACGAATCCCGGTTTCAACGGAAGCCCGGGATGAAAAGCCCTCACCGCAACGTCCACCCCGGCAACCAACGAATTCCATAAAAAGTGGCCGACGAACGAGACCGCAGCCATTAGTCTCCAAGTTCTCCGGGTCGCGGGAGCAATCCGCAAACTCAACCAACCCGCCAAAATTGCCGAAGGCACCCCGATCAAAAACCCTGCCAGAGCACCCCCATCCATCACGACCCACAGCCCCAAAAACATGAGAAACCTTTTGAAAAAATCTTGGAACACCGGATTGCTCATCGCCGCGGGAGATTGTCAGATCACCACGAAAAGGTCAAACCCCTGAATGACCCACGGATTTGGGGCGCATTCCCGAGATTGGTGAGCGCACTTCGCGCGGAGGGGAGGAACACGGCAGCTCGGACACGGCAATCACGCTTGCGCCCGATGTGGCAGCCCCACTCTGCTGGGGCGCCCTCGCGGCCGCGCTACAAAAAGTGAACTGGCAAGGAGCCGGATGCCAAGGGTGTTTCAGGCTCAATCGGTGGAGGAGACGCCGGATGCCAGTGGGTCACCCGCCCACCCAACGCGGCCACCTCTTCGCGTGGGGCATCACTCAACAAACAATCAACCGCCGGCCATGGTAACAGGAAGTGCGCTGCCCGTTTCCCCAACTTGCTGCGATCCAATAGGAAGACATTGCGCCTGGCCCGCCGAACAACGGCGTGTTGATGCGCCACGATCGCCAATTGCGAATTCCACAGGCCCTCACGATCCATCCCCTCAGATGACAAAAACGAGGCATCAAAACTCCACCCCTCAATCGATTTGCAGGCCGCCTCTCCCAAAAGCACGGACTGACGCTGAAATAACTGACCGCCAGTGAGATACACCTCGACATCTTTGAGACCGGACAAAAGCTCCGCCGCAGGCAGATTGACCGTGAGAACGCGATAACCTCCACGCCCTTCCTGAGCCAGCACCTCCGCCACTGCATACAAGGTCGTTCCAGAATCCAAAAAATATGTCCCACCCTCCACAATTAACTTCGCAGCGGCCCTGGCCATCGCCAGTTTTGCCTTCGCAGAGCGACGCTGACGGTCGTTAAATGAAGGAAATCGCTCATTAAATTCTGAGAGGGCTCCACCATGGGTTCGGGTCAGACGCCCTTCCTTTTGCAAGGCCACGAGATCGCGCCGGGCCGTCGCTTCCGAGATCCCAAGACGCTTGCAAACCTCCCGGAGTGGGAGGTAACGGTGAGCGGAAACCAGCTTTTCGAGCTTTTCCCGGCGGGCAAGGACGATGTGCAGGGGGACTTTCATGATCGCAGGCGGGCTTTAATTTTTATGAGCGACATCGATTATTAAAGTTGAAATGTGATCGAACGGCAGATAGACAATCAGACACTACCTTATTCTCCCAGATGTCAGCAACAAACTATCTTGCATGTGATCTCGGGGCCGAGAGCGGCCGCGTGATGTTAGGAACCTTGGAAAATGGACGGGTGACCCTTCGGGAGTTGCACCGTTTCCCAAGTGCCGTTGTGAGGGTCGGGGGGACGATGCGTTGGAACACCCTGCAAATTTTTCAGGAATTGCTGGTTGGACTGAAGGCTGCCGGACGCGAGGGATTATTGATTTCGGGGGTGAGCACGGACTCGTGGGGGGTGGACTATGTGTTGTTGAAGGCCGGAGAGCCGGGGCTCACGACGCCATTTCATTACCGCGATTCCCGAACCGATGATGGGTTCGGGCGGGTGTTTTCAAAAATCAGTTCCCTGGAAATTTTTGAGGAAACGGGCATTCAATTCATGACCCTGAACACGTTGTTTCAGTTGAACGATGACGTTGAGAAGCGGCCGGAGATTTTGGAATTGAGTGATGGGTTTTTGAACATTGCTGATTATTTTAATTATTTGATGAGCGGGGTTCGGAAAGCGGAAGAGTCGCTTGCAAGCACGACCCAGCTCTACAATCCCCGCAAAAAAGCATGGTCTTCATTGATTGCAAAAGCGATTGGGCTGAAACCATCGCTATTTCCTGAGATCGTGCCCTCCGGCACGCGGTTGGGAAGCCTCCTGCCAGAGGCGGCCTCGGAAGCCGGTTTGTCCGGTGTGGAAGTGATCGCGACGTGTTCCCATGATACCGGAGCAGCGGTCGCGGCGGTTCCTGCCGAGGGAACGGGCTGGGCATACCTCAGTTCGGGAACATGGTCGCTTTTGGGCATCGAAAGCCCCTCGCCGGTGATCAATGAAACCAGCCGGACCCTCAATTTTACGAATGAGGTCGGTTATGGCGGAACGACCCGCTTTTTGAAAAATATCGTGGGCCTGTGGATCATTCAAGAATGCCGTCGCTCATGGGCTGACGAGGGTCACGAATACGATTACAATGAACTCACCCGCCTGGCATCGCAGGCTGAGCCCCTGACCTCCCTGATTTATCCGAACGCACCACGCTTTGGCAAACCGGGTGGCATGCCACAAAAAATTACAGACTACTGTCGCGAAACGGGTCAGCCGATTCCATCCCAACCCGGGGAGTTTGTGCGATGCGCGATTGACAGCCTCGCCTTGTTGTATCGTGAAACCCTGGAGGAACTCCTCTCCGCGACAGGCACGGTTGTCGATCGGATCCACATTGTGGGCGGCGGCAGTCGGAATAATCTCTTGAATCAAGCCGCAGCTGATGCCACCGGGCGCAAGGTCCTCGCCGGTCCGGTCGAGGCCACGGCCATTGGCAATGTGCTGATCCAGGCTCTCGCACTTGGTCACCTCTCCTCCCTTGCCGAACTCCGCAAGGTCGTGGCCCAATCCTATTCTCCCTCCATCTTTGAGTCGTCCAGTGCACCCGCATGGTCGGCCGCTTACCAAAAATTCTCATCCCTCTCCCGCGAATGAAAGTCAGCCTGTTTGTCCCCTGTTTTGTGGATGCCATCTACCCGAATGCCGCGATGGCCGCAGCGAAGGTCATCGAACGCCTCGGACATGATGTGGATTTTCCGGAAGGGCAAACCTGCTGCGGTCAGCCACCGTTCAATACCGGCATGTGGGACGAAGCCCGCGAAGTCGCACGACGTCAGATCCAAATTTTCGAGGGGGAGGCGCCCATCGTTTCGATCTCGGGGTCCTGCGGTGCCATGATGAAAGTGTTCTACCCTCAGCTTTTTCAAGGAGACCGCGATGAGGCCACTGCCAAGGCGGTCGCGGCCCGCACACACGAATTTTCGGATTTTCTCGTGAACGTGCTGGGAGTCACGGACGTTGGCGCCAGGTTTGCCGGCAAGGCCACGTTTCATGATGGCTGTCACGGGCTCCGCGAACTGGGGCTCAAACTTCCCGCCCGCAAGTTGTTGGCCAATGTCGAGGGACTGGAACTTATCGAAATGGGAGAAGCAGAAACCTGTTGCGGCTTCGGCGGCATGTTTTCGGTCAAATTCCCACGAATTTCCACGGCCATGGGCGAGGTCAAATGCGATTCGATTGTCGCCTCGGGAGCAGACTATGTGATTTCGAACGATTCGAGCTGTCTCATGCAAATTGATGGGCTCCTCAAGCGAACGGGCAAGGAACGAAAATGCCTCCACCTGGCAGAAGTCCTCGTAGAACAATAAGACCCCCTCCTCGCCAAAAAATCATGTCGTCACCGGTCCAAGAATTCAAAAGCATGGCACGGCGGTATACTGCCGATTTGCGTCACCGTGGCCTGATTCAAAAAGCGCTTTCGGGCTATTACGTCAAGCGTGACGAAAACCGCTCCCGCTATCAGAGCTGGCAGGGAGCCCGCGAACTGGCCTCCGAGATCAAATACGAGGCGGTGAATCACCTGGACAAATACCTCCTCGAGTTTGTCCAAAAAACCGAAGCGCGCGGAACGAAAGTGCATTGGTGCCCGGACGGGGCCTCTGCCCGCGATGCGATCCTGAAAATTGCGGAGGAGAACGGGGTGCGTTCGATCATCAAATCGAAGAGCATGACCACCGAAGAATTCCACCTCAATGATGCTCTGGAGGAAAAAGGCTTCGGGGTTTTTGAGTCGGACCTCGGAGAGTACATCGTGCAACTGCGCCACGAACCTCCCTACCACCTCGTGTTTCCGGCGATGCACCTCACGCGGGGACAAATCAGTGATCTATTCCAAAAGGAACTGGGAAGCGAACCCACAGACAGTCCCGAGGAACTCACCATGATTGCCCGTCGCGTGATGCGCGAAAAATTTTGTGAAGCGGATATGGGCATCAGTGGAGCCAATTTTGCCATTGCGGAAACAGGCATGATTTCGATCACGGAAAATGAAGGAAATGCCCGCCTCACAACGTCCCTCCCGCGAATTCATGTCGCGGTGATGGGCATCGAAAAGCTTCTTCCCAACCTGGAAGACCTCGCCCTCTTCCTTCCGATGCTGGCCACCTCGGGAGCGGGTCAGGCTCTCACCTGCTACAACACGATGTATGGCGGACCTCGTCAGCCGGGAGAAATTGACGGCCCGGAGCAATTCCACATCGTGCTGCTCGACAACCGGCGCACAGAAATTCTTGCCGACCCCGAGCAACGCGATTCGCTTCACTGCATCCGCTGTGGGGCGTGTTTGAATGTCTGCCCAATTTTCAAAAATGTGGGTGGCCACAGCTACGGCACCACGTATCAGGGCCCGATTGGCTCAGTGATCACCCCGCACTTGCGCGGACTTCAGGACTGGAAACATCTCTCCGGCGCGAGTTCCCTCTGCGGTGCCTGCACGGAAACCTGTCCGGTCAAAATTGATTTGCATCACCACCTCCTTCGAAACCGACGCAATGCCGCCAAAGAAAAACCCGTCTGGTGGGAACGCATTGCGTTTTCCGGATTTGTGATGCTGATGAAAAACCCCGCCCTGTACAGTCTATCTCTCAAA
>JBGSVX010000422.1:0-6249 GCA_041752795.1 Terrimicrobiaceae bacterium | reverse complement strand
GCTGAATCGTCCCATCATTCGAATCTTGGAACGAGGTTCAACCCACCCAGAAAACTACTTCGTTCAAATAGAAAAGGGCAAACGGGAAGCAGGCTTGCTTTGGAAAGATAAACTGCCCGCCAATGATAGAATGGAAATTGCCGCTGGGGAGTTGGCTCACTTCATCGTGGCAGGAAGCAATCTCATTGCCGATAGTTATTTGGAACGCGGCTGCAAACGCGAACGCATATTAAATATTGCTTATGGTACTGACACCGACCGGTTCACATACGAAGAGCGGCCGGATCGTCGGGCACCCCTTCAAATAGCCTGTGTGGGTGTGATTGGAATCCGAAAGGGTCTGGGTCGGCTCCTGAAAATCGCCAATTGGGCCGAAAGGAGGAATTTGAAATTACAGTTTCTTCTCATCGGGCCTTTGGAAGCAGAAGCGCCCGAAATTCTCAGTCGAGAGAGAGGAAATTTTATCCTGCCAGGGATTCTAAAGGGAAATGCTCTTGTCCAAGCCTTGCACGCATGCGATCTTTACTGCCTTCCATCTTATGAAGAAGGTTTTGGTATATCCGTCATCGAGGCTATGAGTACGGGGCTCCCAGCCATTGTGTCCGAAGAAACGGGAGCCAGGGAGGCAATAAGTCCAGGAATTGATGGTCAAATATTGGATAACTATAATGATGAATATCTGGACGCGATCCTGTCTCCTATTCTAAACAGCCACCAATTACGAAAAGCAATGGGCCAGCAAGCTCGGGAAAAAGTTTGCAAATCATATTCCTTGAATTGCTACACCACCAGATTGCAAGCAGAGTACAACCGCATGTTTGCAATCGTTGAGAATTCCAGGCTGCTACTCCAGCCTGCTTTTCTGAGCCAATCGGATAACTCATAATCCACACACCTGTGCTCATTTCAATAATTACACCATCGTTCAGGCAACTCGAATGGCTCAGATTATGTGTCGCAAGTGTTCGTGATCAGGTTGAAGAAAAAGTGGAAAGCGGCTGCAACGGATTCTGCGAAGCAGGAACGGCCAGGCTTACAAACCTGAAAGCGGAAAATGGTGGCGCGGGTTCGAGTTCTGAATCTCAATTTTCAAGTTTCAAGCCTCAGCTCCCCCCCACGCTTCGCCTGGAGCATATCATTCAGGATGCAGGCACTCCAGGGATCGAAGACTTCGCCCGCGAAATCGGTGCCGATTTTTACCGCGATGGGGAGAGAATTGCTGATTGCTCATTGTCAATTGATAATCAGAATCAAGAATCAAGAATCAACAATCAACGATCCCGCTACCGCATCGCAGTCCACTGCGAGCGCGACAATGGCATGTACGACGCCATTAATCGCGGACTTGCCCGGGCCGGCGGTGATATCTGCTGTTACTTGAACTGTGACGAGCAATACCTGCCCGATTCCCTCAACACCGTCGGGAAATGGTTTGCTGAGCATGCCGATATAAAAGTCCTTTTTGGCGATGCTGTTGTTGTAGGGCCCGACGGTAGTTTAATTGCTTTTCGCAGGGCCGTCCTTCCACAGAAGGCGCATACTTTAGTCAGCGCGAATCTTTCCATTCTGACATGCGCCACTTTTTTTCGCAGAGAATTGATTGACCAACATATTCTTTTTCCGCCCACATGCAAGGTGGCTGGCGATGCCGAGTGGGTGCTCAAGCTCTTGAACCACAAGATACCGTGTTCATGCCCGCATCTCCTGCTTTCTGCCTTTACGGAAAGCGGAGAAAATCTCGCTCTTTCGCCGTCTGCAGCCACAGAACAGTCTGCCATGGCTGCAAGAGCCCCTGCATGGGTCAGACGGATGCGCCCGGCTGTCATCGCCCATTACCGTATACGCAAGCTTCTGGCTGGCGCCTATTCTATGCCCGCATTGGAGTATGCCGTTTATACCAAAGTCTCACCCGGGCAGAGATCAAGTTTTTCCGTTCGGAGAGTGAATGGACGATGGGCCCGCCCGCACCCGGTCCCCCAAACCTCTAAAGTCCCATGCCAATGAAAAAAATAAAAGACATCATCCTGGGGGCCTATTCGGGAATCCTTTGTCTTCTGCTGAAATACAAAGGGATTACAGTCGGAAAAGGGGGCTGTATCCTTGGCATGCCCAGGATCAAGCGCCACCCAGGCAGCGAAATTCATATCGGCCATGGAGCAATGGTCTTCTCGAAACCATTTGCAAACCCACTAGGGCCAATCGCCAGAACTTTTCTTCATACCATGGCTCCAAGCGCAAAAATCATGATTGGCGACCATGCAGGCCTCAGCGCAACCACGATTGTAGCCAGGGAGTTGGTGTCCATTGGCGCAAGGACATTCATCGGTGCCGATTGCCTCATTTGCGATAATGATTTCCACTCCTTGGATTATCGACTAAGGAATACTCCCTCCGACTCGCCTGCCTGCGCCCCGGTGACTGTCGGAGATGACGTGTTTATAGGTACCCGGTCGATTATTCTTAAAGGGGTGACGATCGGAGACCGATGCGTTGTTGGAGCGGGTTCAGTCGTCAGCAAAAGCATTCCTTCGGACTCCCTTGCTGCTGGATGTCCCGCCAAGGTGATTCGCAGATTGCGTTGAACAATGATATCATGGCCCTCTCCTCCTTAAGGATTCTTGTTGTTGGTCAAACGCCTCCTCCATTTGGTGGCCAGGCTGTGATGATTCAGAAGATGCTTGATGGCCAATATGAAAAGCTCCGCCTTTTCCATGTGAGGATGAATTTCTCTGATGAAATGGATGATATCGGCAGGTTTCAACTTAAAAAGCTCTGGCGATTGGTGAGCATAGTCGCAAAAATTTTTGCCTGCCGCTTTTCCGAACACCCCGAGGTCCTTTACTACCCCCCTGCGGGTCCCAATCGGGTGCCGTTCCTGAGGGATGCAATCATACTCACAGTCGTTCGACCGTTTTTCCGTCGCACAATTTTCCATTTTCATGCGAGCGGACTCGGAGAATTTCGCGAAAAGCTGTCATGGTTTGAGAGAAGACTTTTTGAATTGGCCTACTCGAATCCGGATATGACGATGCGTCTTTCCTCCTTGGCACCGCCTGACCATCTTGCGGTGCGCTCCAAACAGGATGTGATCATTCCCAATGGCATCGAGGATTTGGCCCCCGCTTCCCCACAGCGAGCGGATCACGACTCTATTCGCATCCTCTTCGTTGGGGTCGTCTGTGAAGAGAAAGGAGCCTTCATTTTGGTGGATGCCTGTCATCAACTTGCTGAGAGAGGACTCCGCCTTTCCTGTGAGGTGGTTGGGCGGGTGGAGTCCCAAGATTTTGAAGCCAAGTTTCAAAAACGCATTTCTAGTGGCCCGGCCCGTGAATCCTTCAGCCTATCCGGCGTCCTGACCGGCCAGGCCAAGCTGGCGGCCTTTGAAAGGGCGGATATCTTTTGTTTCCCGACACACTTCAAATCGGAGACACTCCCGCTTGTGATCATCGAAGCCATGCAATTCTCTCTTCCGGTCGTGTCTACGGTCTGGAAAGCCATTCCAGATCTTGTCGTGGACGGGGAAAACGGATTTCTCGTTCCAACTCACAGTTCGGAAGCCGTCGCGGAAAAATTACATATGTTAGCAGTTGACGAAACACTGCGTGTCCGGATGGGCAAGAGGGGTCGGGAGAGCTTCTTGAAAAATTTTCAAGTTAATATTTTTCACAAAAGAATTGAAAAGGCCCTCTTGAATTTATGAAATCCGGATTGACACGTTCTTCCTTGAATCGACGACAGTGATTGAAGCGCCTGGACGCCAAGTTCACTTTGTGTCTGTTTTGCTTTTTTCAGTAATCCTTAACCAATGAAAATCTTTCTCACAGGCGGCAGTGGATTCATCGGCACCAATCTCATCGCGGAGATGCTCAATCGCGGTTATGAAGTCGAAAACTTCGACTTCAGCGTACCAAGGTTTGCAGAACAGCGGTCAATCTGGGTGCAGGGCGATCTTCTTGATGCAGGTGCATTAAAAAGCGCGATGATAGAATGCCAGCCCGAGGCCGTCTTTCACCTCGCCGCCCGCGCAGATTGCGATGAGAACACCACTGTTGAGGATGGATACCGCGCAAATACCCTGGGAACACAAAATTTCCTTGATGCGGTCAAAGCCACGCCCTCCGTCCAACGGGCCGTAATTATTTCTTCTCAATACGTGGCGGGACCAAGCCGTCTGCCTGAGAACGACGAGGATTATTTCCCGCATACCGTTTATGGTCAGAGCAAGGTCATCACCGAGCAACTGACCCGCAGTGCGTCTCTGACGTGTTGTTGGACACTTTTGCGGCCAACCAATGTCTGGGGCCCATGGCATTGGCGCTATCCGCAGGAATTCTGGAGGATCGCCAAGAAAGGCCTTTATTTTCATCCGGGGGGTGCGCCGGTCCGTCGGTGCTACGCCTATGTTGGTAATGTCGTTTGCCAGATGCTCCGTGTGCTTGAGCTACCAGAGGAAGCTGTGAATCAAAAGACGTTCTATGTCGGGGACGAAGTGGATGATATCTACGGTTGGGCAAACGGGTTCTGCATCGCACTGTGTGGACGCTACGCACCAAAAATTCCACGTCCTCTCCTTCGGCTGATTGCGATCGCAGGCGATGGCATCACAATAATCCAAGGGAAACCGTTCTATCTGACATCATCCCGCTATCGGAGCATGACCAGCGACTACCCAACACCCATGGAAAAAACTTTTGAAGTCCTAGGCAAGGGTCCATTTTCTTTGAAAGAGGGAATCGATGAGACAGTTCGCTGGCTGCGCACGTTTGGACCCGAGGGATTCAGAATCTGATTGCCGGGTTAGCTTAAAGTCGGCAATGCTGACAATTCGCCGCCGCCATGCAAAACAGCCGCAATTACTTTCCAGCGATTTAGCCCGATTTCTCTCACTGCTGATTTATGAACATTCTGAAGAAGGTCGGAAATTTCACCCAGAAGTTGGCGTGTCAGTCTGCGAAAGCTTGAACCCTACCAAATGCGTGGCCAATCAACCAACACCTTTGAATCGATCTGAAAATTTGCCCGCTCTGACGGGTATCCGTGCTTTCGCTGCTTTCTGGGTCATCGCTCTCCACTTCTCATCCGATCTTTTTGTGTTGGCTCCCGCGCTGAGGCATTTAGATTTTGTCATCGCTCAAGGGAATTTTGGAGTGGATCTCTTTTTCATCCTAAGTGGGTTTATTCTCGCTCATGTTCATGGACCGCAAGTCCAGAAACTGTCGCTGCGGGAGTATGGCGAATTTATAGGCAAACGCTTCGCAAGGATCTATCCGGCATATTTTGTGGCCATGCTCGGGATGATCTTTTTGGTGCTCGCCGCTGATTTTCGCGGGATTTCCCGGTCTTCTGACATGTATCCTGTAGCCAACCTTCCTTTTGAGTTTATGTTGATCCAAGCATGGGGCCCAATTATGCTCTCGTGGAACTACCCGGCATGGTCGGTAAGTGCTGAATGGTTTGCCTATCTGGTGGTCTTCCCAGCTGGCTATTGGATGCTCTTCCATGTGAGTCAGGTAAAATGGATCTTGATTGCATATACGGCAGGTTTCTTTGCCTTGCTCGCCATTCTACCTCGAACGGACGGACTTCCTCACGGCTTGGTTCGAGTCAGTTGCGAGTTTCTTGCTGGATGTGCCCTCTACGGTTTGCGGGACCCGTTCTTGAAGTTTCCCAAGCTGGCTGCCGGACTACTCGTCGCAAACATGATACTGCTTTTCATGGCTTTTCTGCACCCAATCCCTTTGCCCGGTGGGCTATGGCTGATAGTTCCTGCTTGTCTGGGAGTGATCGTGCTAGCCGTTTCTGTGCCTGAAAATCGGCTCACTCGGATCCTCTGTCTTGGCCCGGTCGTTTATCTTGGAAGCATCTCCTACTCACTCTACCTGACTCACGCTCTATCTCAGCGCGTCCTGAAGGTCCTACTCCCAGCACAACAATTCGAGACATCGCCTCCTTGGGTCCGTCTCTCGGTCTTGGCGCTCTACTTGGTCGCGCTCATTGCCCCGGCCGCTGTTCTTTATCATCTTGTGGAAGAGCCAGCGCGCAGATTCCTTCGACGCGTTGTGGTAAGGAAGAAATCACTCCAACCGCCGAAGGGGAGTTGCAAATGATTTTCCAAGTATTACAGGTGCTTTTCGGGTCCGCTCCGATGGTATGAGGCGTTGCTTTGTAAGAATCTGTGAGCGCATCTCAATAAATAGAATGCCGCTCAATGACCATTATTAATGGCGCTTCGTCGAAATGAGTGGGTGA
>JBGSVX010000421.1:0-5279 GCA_041752795.1 Terrimicrobiaceae bacterium | reverse complement strand
GGGGGAGGTCATGGAAAATTCGGCGACCGGTCAGGTAGGTTGCACCGTGGCTCAGGCAGAAAGGGCACTAACTTAAGTGCGTTTTGTCAGCCTCTGGTTTTGGAGGACGTCCGAGCAATTCCCACATGGCTTCATGGGGAGGCTTGCCCTCATAGAGCACAGCGTGAATTTCGCGGGTGATCGGGGCCTCAATGCCAATTTTTGATGCACCTTCCCATGCTCCGCGCGCGGTGGGCACGCCTTCGGCAACCATTTTCATGGATTGTTCGATTTGGGTCGGCGATTCGCCGCGACCCAATCGTTCGCCGACCAAGCGGTTCCGGCTGTGTTTGCTGAAGCAGGTGACCATCAGATCCCCAACGCCGCTCAGGCCGAAGAAGGTTTCCTTGCGTCCGCCAAGCATGCAGCCGAGCCGCATCATTTCTGCAAGAGCCCGCGTCACGAGTCCGGCCTTGGCATTGTCGCCCATGTTGAAGCCATCAGACACGCCAGCCGCGATGGCAAAAACATTTTTGAGGGCTCCGCCGAGTTGGATGCCGGTCACATCATCACTGGTGTAAGAGCGGAAGGTCGGGAGCGAGAAGACTTGTTGCAGAGGCTCAAGGAGTTCGGGATGAGCACAACCCACGACACCGGCTGCGGGAATACGCTGGGCAATTTCCACGGCATGATTCGGGCCTGAGAGAACCCCCACTCTTCGGCCGGGAAGGCATTCCTCCAAAACCTGACTCATCAGTTTCCCCGTGCCATGTTCGATCCCCTTTGTGCAGGAAACCAGAACCGCCGATTCGGATAGCCCGGCTTCGGCCATGCGTCCTGCAATTTCCCGGATAGCCTTGGAAGGGGTCACCAACAAAATGAGGTCCGCATCAATTGCATCCGCGATATTGGGCGTGGCATAGACATTCGGGGGAAGGCGAACTCCGGGCAGGTAGGCTTCGTTGGTTCGTTTGTCAACGAGTTCCGCAGCAACTGCGGGATTGTGTGCCCACAACCGAACCCGCCCGCGCTTTTCCGCGAGGAGAATGGCCAGTGCCGTCCCCCAACTCCCCGCTCCAATGATGCTGATATTTTTAAACATGTCCAAGTATGAATCAGATTTCTGCTGCCGGGGAATCCTTCTTCTTTCGGTCAAAGCGTTTTTCTGTACCGGCCATGAGACGCGAAATGTTGGGGCGGTGACGCCACACGGCCATAAAACACATGATCGCCGCAACGATAACAAGCAACCACCCACAACGCCCGAGCAGCGCCATCACAAAGCTTCCGATCGGCAGGGCAAATGCGGCCGCGAGAGAGCCCATCGACACATAACGGGTCCAAAAAAACAGGATCAACCATGAGAGCAGGCCAAACACAAAAACCGGCCATGGGAAGAGGGCAATAATGACCCCGCCCGAGGTCGCGATGCCTTTGCCGCCATTAAAGCCGAGCCACACGGGAAACACATGGCCCACCACAACAAAAAACGCACCGATGACCCCAAACAAATCGGCCATCACCCCGGTGTTCCATCCCCCGATGACGCCAATTTGCTGGGCCGCAATCACCCCAAGAATGCCCTTGATGAAGTCCGCGGCAAAAACCGTGTAACCCCACTTTTTGCCAAGCACGCGAAGGGCATTGGTCGCGCCAATGTTTCCACTGCCCTCGTTTCGCAGGTCCAGACCATTGCATTTCCCGGCCAAATATCCACTCGGAATCGAGCCAAGCAAATAGGAGGTCACCGCACCTGCGGGAAGCAGAATCCAGAGCGACGTCAACATCCTCTCAGCCAAGAGACTTGACGGCATCCACCACGTTTTGTGCTGTCATGCCGAGAATTTCCATGACCTTCGGTCCGGGTGCGCTGAGGCCGAAACGATCAATTGCGACCGCCTTGCCATCCAGTCCCACATAACGGAACCAGGGATCAGAAACTCCCGCTTCGATCGAAACCCGTTTGCGGCAGGACGAAGGGATCACGCTTTCGCGGTAGGCAGCATCCTGACGTTCGAACCGCTCGAAACACGGCAGAGACACCACACGGGTTCCAGCTCCCAGAATTTCCGCTGCCGCCATGGCATGTTGCAGCTCGCTGCCTGTGGCCAGAAGGATCGTCTCCAAACCGGCTGTCTCTTTTTTGGCGATGTAACCGCCTTTAAAAACTCCCTGGCGCCGATCCTCCACGGGGATTGTGGAAAGGGTCGGGAGGTTTTGGCGGCAGAGCACGAGCATGGTGGGTCCGTCGGTGTGTTCAAAAGCTGCCGCAAACGCTCCGGCAGTTTCCTCCGGATCACCAGGGCGAATGACATCCAACCCCGGGATGGCTCGCAGAGCAGCGACTGTCTCCACGGGCTCATGGGTTGGACCGTCTTCGCCCACGCCGACGGAGTCATGGGTGAAAATATAAACCACGGGCAACTTCGAAAGCGCGGCGACCCGAATGGAGGGCCGTCCGTAGTCACTGAACACAAGGAAGGTCGCGCCGCTGGGACGGAAGATGCCATCGTAGGCCAGCCCGTTCAGGATGCCGCACATGGCATGTTCCCTGATTCCAAAATGCAGGTTGCGCCCTGAGCGGTTTTCACGGTCAAAGTTTCCACCATTTTGAATGTAGTTGAGCGTGGAGCCGTGCAGGTCGGCACTTCCGCTCACCATCAGGGGCATGGCTGCCGCAATAGGCTGAAGCACATCACTGCCCGCCTTGCGGGTTGCAATCGAGACAGCGGGATCAAACGCAGGAATGGCCTCCAACAAATCCGGAACCTTGCCGGCCACCGCGTCTTCCAACTCGAGCGCCAATTCGGCATTTTGGGACGTCCATGCAGCAAAGGATTTTTCCCATGCCTCATGCGCCGCGGAGAGTCGTTCTTTGTGCGAGGCAAAATAGGCGCTGGTTTCCGGAGCGACGTAAAAAGTTTCCTCTGGCAAGCCGAGGGCTTTGCGTGCTTCAGCAACAAATTTGACCCCGGCTTCACCATGGGCTTTGTTCGTGCCGGAAACTTCGGGGATGCCTTTGCCAATGAGGGTTTTTGCGATGATAAACTGAGGCTTGCCGCTTTTCGAGGCCTTGGCCGCACTGACCGCATGGATCACTTCCTGGATGTTGTTGCCATCAATCTGATGAACCTCCCACCCATAGGCTGCGTAGCGGGCGGCGGTGTCTTCGCTCTGACTCACATTGGCCATGGCGTCGAGGGTCACATTGTTGGAATCGTAAATCAGAATGAGATTATCCAAGGCAAGGTGCCCGGCGAGAGCACTGGCTTCCTGAGCGACCCCTTCCTGCAAACAGCCATCACCAGCCAGCACGATCACATGGTGATCAAAAATTGCGAATTCGGGCGTATTGAAACGGGCTTCAGACATTTTTGCGGAGATCGCAAAGCCCACCGCGTTGGAAACGCCCTGACCCAACGGGCCGGTGGTGGCTTCGACTCCAGCGGTTTCATGAAACTCCGGATGACCGGGGGTCTTGCTGTGAAGTTGACGGAAGTTTTTCACTTCTTCCATTGGGAGGTCATAACCTGCCAAATGGAGCCAACTATAGAGGAACATGCTGCCATGACCCGCCGAGAGAATGAATCGGTCGCGGTTCAGCCAGCGCGGATGGTCGGGGCAATAGCTGAGTGTTTCTCCAAAAAGTGCGGCTCCCACTTCGGCGGCGCCGAGAGGAAGACCAAGGTGGCCGGACTTGCATTTTGCGATGGCATCCATGGCAAGACCCCGTGCATCACGGGCGGCAGATTCGAGGGCGGGGATATTGGGCGTGTTCATTGGGTAATCAGTTTTTTACTGACATGAGAAAACCCCCTCCCCCGAACCTTGGCAAGGTCGGAAAACCAAATTTTTTGTGCCTTATCTCAAATCCCTTCGAGCACCCGCTCAAGACTGCGGAAGTGATACGGGTAATTGCTGCGGGCGGCCACCACTGGCCGCACGCGGCAGTTGTCGAGCATCACATGGGCCATCTCACCCAGCACAAGTCGCAGGGCAAAGGCCGGGGCCGGCAAAATCGTGGGACGATGGAACCGACGACCCAGCGCCTTCGTGAACTCGGAATTTCTAAGCGGCTCGGGCAGCACCGCATTCATGGGGCCGCGGAGGTCTTTGTTCTGAACAGCAAAAAGCGCCATGCCGGCCACATCATCGACGTGCACCACACTCATCCACTGCCTCCCACTTCCGAGATTCCCACCCAGACCGGCCCGAAAAACCGGGCCAATCAACCGCATGGCCCCACCGGGACCAAGCACAAACCCAATCCTCAAAAAAATAACACGCACACCCATGGCCTCCGCTCGGGCGGCTTCGGCCTCCCATTCTCTGGCCACCCCGGCAAGGAAGCCGGCTCCGACAGCCGACGATTCATTCATCTCGGCGTCTCCAGTGTCTCCATAGATCCCAACAGCAGAGGCACTCACCAGAACCTCCGGTTTCTTTTTTGCTTTCTCAAATCCCTCCACCACACTGCGCGTCCCCAAAATCCGGCTCTCGCGAATCCTGCGCTTTTTGTCAGCCGTCCACAAACCAAGGATGCTTTCGCCTGCCAGATGAATCACGGCATCCAACCCGGTGACATCGCAGGGCTGATCAAAGGCAAAGGCTCTCTGACCCGGCCCCGGGTGTCTTGAGAATCCGGTCACGTGAAAACCGCTCCGCCCGGCAAGTGCCGTCAGATGGCTTCCCACAAAACCAGATGCGCCGGTGATTCCAATTTTCATAAACTACCACCCAAACCTTCTGCGAAGCCATTGCAGGTCGAACCGGTCTCCGGGACAGTCGGTAGGCTTGGGGTTGATTTGTTTGTGGCCACGCACGGCAGCCGTCTTGTTTTTGACTTTGCCCACCCGCGAGCGCAGATAATCCACCAACTCTTCAATGGCTGCGAGTTGGGCCGCGGTGGGTTTGTCACGGTTCAAATCGCCCACAAGGCAAATCCCGATTGCGATATTGTTCAAGTAGTCACTGGCCACATGCCCGCCATTGATCTGCCTCGTCCACCGATTGCCAATTTCAATCTCGCCATTTCCCGAACTGTTTCCGTTGCCAATCACAAAATGATAGGCGAGGCCATTTTGCATCTTGCGGGTTTTCCGATGATAGCGATCAAAAATTTTGGCGTTGCCCTGACGCGTCCCGCTGTTGTGGATGATGATATACCTCCATCTTCCTTTTTTAACCGGAGCCTGATCAATCGCCTTGCGCACCGCCGGTGTGAGATAGCGGTAGCGTTTGAACCATCCTCCTCCGGATTTTTTTGGTGGAGGTTCGTATCCCTGGTCTTCCTGCAAGCC
>JBGSVX010000420.1:0-2882 GCA_041752795.1 Terrimicrobiaceae bacterium | reverse complement strand
AACAACGTATTCAACATCCTTCTCGTAGAGGCAGTAGGCCTTGAGGAGTTGGGCGATGTTGTGGATGCGTTCGGCTTGGGAATCGGTGAATTGCTGACGCTGGGATTTTTTCTTGGCTTTATCCGCATCGGACAGGGCCGGGTTGTTGTCAATGTCGGCAAATTCCGTCAGCAGGTCCGGCAGCACAAAAGCATCCGGATCGTCGGGGTTCAGGAAATCGCGCCCCATCTCGGTGAGGTCGGCGTCGTGCTGACGTTCCTCAATCGTGAAATAGAGTTCCTCTTTGAGTTCAACGAGTGCGGCTTTTCCTTCGGTGTCTTTGTAAAATTCCAGCTCGGCTTTTTCGATGAGCCTGCGCAATTCGGGCTCTTCCATCGCTCGCATGAGGGCTTTGTTGCGGGGCTGGCCGAATTTTAGTTTCAGGAGGCAGCGCCCGGCTTCAGCATGGCGTCCGGCTTCGAAGGCTTTTTTGGCCTCGACCGCGAGGTCATTGCAGAGCGTGGTCTGGCGGCGGACAAGCTGTTCAACGAGCGGTTTGAACCGGTCGTATTGATGCGTGGAAATGGTGGCGGGGCCGCTGATGATGAGCGGTGTGCGTGCCTCATCGATGAGGATCGAATCCACTTCATCCACAATGGCATAATAATATCCGCGTTGAACCTGCTGCTCCCGGCTCGTGGCCATGCCATTATCGCGAAGGTAGTCGAACCCGAATTCGCTGTTCGTCCCGTAAATAATATCACAGGCATACTGGCCCCGCCGGAGTTCAGGAGGCTGGTCATTCTGAATGATCCCGAGGCTGAGTCCGAGAAATTGGTAAAGCTGCCCCATCCACTCCCCGTCGCGTCGGGCAAGGTAATCATTGACTGTGACGACATGAACTCCGCGTCCGGACAATGCATTGAGGTAAACCGGGAGGGTCGCCACGAGGGTCTTTCCTTCACCGGTTGCCATCTCTGCAATGCGTCCTCGGTGCAGAACCATTCCGCCAATCAATTGCACATCAAAATGAACCATGGCCCACGTCATGGGCTGATCGCAGACGGTGAAGGAATGTTTCCGTTCCGTGAGGCGACGGGCCGCCTGTTTTACACAGGCAAAAGCCTCCGGCAATATTTCCTCCAGCCGCTTCGCCAATTGCTCCGAGTCCGTGATTGCGGACAATTCCGCTTTCCACTCGGCTGTTTTGTTTCGAAGCTCATCGTCAGAAAGGGAAGAGAAACCGGGTTCAATCTGGTTGATCCGGGCAACAATGGGTTCCAAGCGCTTGAGTTCACGTTGGTTTTTTGAGCCGACTATTTTTTTGAGAATCCAGGAAATCATTGCTTGAGCCGGATATTCAACACCCTCCCGGCTCACTTGTAAACTCCCGGCTTGTAAACTCCCGGAACGGGTCAGTTTGAAATCAAAATACCGCCCCCCATGAGCTTTTGTGCTACACTGTGACCATGATCCGAGGCAATCCATGGTGGTATGTCACCCTTCTTGCGACGGGTGGGGCTGCTTTTTTGGGGTGGTGGCTTTCGGATTTTTCATCCACTCCTGAAGTCGGTTCGGCACCACGTGAGAAAACGCGACAAGAAGACAGAATTTTGTCCAGATCCTTGTCGATAAAACCCGAAGTTCCCGATTCCCAAAAGTCACATAGGAATTCCCCCGCAGCCCTCTCTGTTCCCAAAGAGTGGGTTTTCACATTTGGCAATGAGTCGGATTTGAATGCGTTTTTGTATCAAGTTGCCAAACTCGGCGGTCGGATCATGGGGGTCATTCCCAGACTGGGTGCTGCCCGGATTGGATTCGACTCGGACCAGCAAAGTGCAGCCATCCTTGAGGCCGCCGCACAAAAGGCCCGCTCCGCTAACAATTTTGTTGTCGCGGCTCCCCGGCCCTCCGAGCCAATTGCGGACACGGGAGGACCGTACCTGGGATTTGGCACGGAGGCACTCACCTGGCTTGGTGTGCCAATGGACAATTCCACTTGGGGCCAAGGAATCACCGTTGCTGTCATTGATGGGGGCGTTTCTCCCGATGCCGCGATCTCAGCACAATCTCTGACACAATTGGATTTGATTGGGGGAACTTCCGTTGATTCCTTTGAACATGGAACGGCGGTTGCCTCAATCCTCGGCGGATCGGAATCCGGCTCCCGCGGGCTCGTGCCCGGTGCCGATTTGTTGAGTGTCCGGGTCCTGGATGCCAACGGAGTCGGTGACAGTTTCACCACAGCTCAGGGAATCATGGAAGCCGTGGATCGCGGAGCAAGGGTGATCAGTTTGAGCCTTGGGACTGCTGGTGACAGCCAGGTGCTCCGCGACGCGGTGAACTACGCCATCGCCCGCAATGTGGCCGTCGTAGCCGCCGTGGGCAATGATGGTATCGAGGGAGTCTATTATCCGGCGAACTATCCGGGCGTGATTGCCGTCTCTGCCATCGATGCCACCGGACGCCGTGGAGAATTCTCGAACTTCGGTCAGTCCGTGGCCCTCGCAGCTCCCGGGGTCGGAGTTTCGACCCCAGGCACCAACAACCAGCAAATCAGTTTCAGCGGCACCTCTGCTGCAGCCCCTTTCGTCTCGGGCACGGTGGCCATGTTGCTTGCAAAAAATCCCGGACTCACTGCAAATCAGGCTGCAGAACTCATGGTCAAATATTCCGATGATGCCGGCGCACCGGGGCGAGACCCCCAATACGGATCCGGCATTTTGAATGTAAACCGCTTATTGACGCGCAACCAATCAGGGCGTATTGCGCCAATGAAAAATGACACCGGGGAGAGAAAGTCGTTGCGTCACAATTTATGACACCCGGCGATTGTTATATTTGTGTGTGTTTTTGTAGGGGTTGAGGTGGGATTCCGCCGTGGCTGACCCGGCGATTGTTAT
>JBGSVX010000419.1:0-5893 GCA_041752795.1 Terrimicrobiaceae bacterium | reverse complement strand
CCCCACCAAGTCGAGCCATTCGTTCATGATGTCATTTCGCTGCGAGTCCAAGCTCGCGGCCAGACGATAATTGACACTGTCGGGTTGTGGCACGGGTTGGGGATTTATTAGAGAGTTTGAGTTCATGTGGTATCGAATAATTAGAGCGGTGCACACGTTCGCCAGCACGAGACCTGACGTCGATGGGTTAAAACCCTACTTCTTGGGGAGTGGTTTACAGAGAACAGTGGCAGGCGGCTAAATGAAAAAATGACACTGACGCCCTAGGGGCAATGCCGTTCGGGAATTCTTGCTTTATATCAGGATATGTCGTTCATTATAGGTCACTTGTGCGCAATGGTAAAGATTTGCCTTCCAAACCCGGTCCTGACAAGCAGGACCCTCCATCGGTGGCACAATGGGATGGATGAGCCTCGCAAATTCGGGCTCCTTTGGAGGGTCCTGCTTGTCAGGACCGCCCTGTCCCCTCGCAATTCCCGAACGGCATTCGCCTTAGGGGGCATTCCATCCATCTATTTTTTGAAACGCTGCGCTCCGGGGTCAGCGGAGTCGACGATCCACACGAATTGAATGGCAAAGCGGCGCTGGGACTCGCCGCTCTCAAAAGCACATTGCGCGAAACGGTGGGACGTGGGTTCGAATCAGTCCACGTCAATTTTGACGCCGTCCTTTAACATCTGCTCCACAAAACCGGTATGGTATTTTCCTTTTCGGAAATTGGCATTTTGCATGATGGCCATTTGGAATGGGATCGTGGTTTTGATGCCGGTGATCATGTATTCGCCGAGGGCGCGATGCATTCGGTTGATGCAGGCAATACGGCTGGAGGCCGTCGCGATGGTTTTCGAAATCATCGAATCGTAGTTTGGCGGAATCGGATATCCTGCGTAGGCATGGGAATCGATTCGGACGCCGCGTCCGCCGGGGGCGTAATAGAGTTCGATCTGACCCGGGCAGGGTTGAAAATTGCTGGCCGGGTTCTCGGCGTTGATCCGGCACTCCATGGCATGATGCCTTGGTTTGGCATTCACCACATAGTCGCTGAGGTGTTCGCCAGCGGCCACTTGGATCTGTTGTTTCACCAGATCGCATCCATAAACTTCTTCCGTAATCTGGTGTTCGACCTGGATGCGCGTGTTCATTTCCATGAAATAAAAATTCCCGGAATCATCCACCAGAAATTCCATGGTTCCTGCGTTGAAATACCCGACAGATTCCGCGAGGCGCACGGAAGCGTCTCCCATTTTTTTGCGAAGGTCTTCGGTCATGAGCGGAGATGGACACTCCTCCACGATTTTTTGGTTTCGACGTTGGATCGAACAATCGCGTTCCCCGAGGTGGACAATGCGTCCATGTTCGTCACCAAATACCTGAAATTCGATGTGGTGGGGGTTCACGATAAATTTTTCGATGTAAACACTTCCGTTGCCGAAGGCCTTTTCCGCTTCCATGCGGGCTGAGTGAAAACCTTGAATGAGGGTCGACTCCTCGGTGGCGATGCGCATTCCACGCCCGCCTCCACCGGCCACGGCTTTAATCATCACCGGGTAGCCGATGGACGCAGCAATTTTGATCGCCTCCGACTCGGAATCCACCGTGCCATCACTGCCAGGAGAAACGGGCACTCCCGCTTTGCGGGCTGTGTCGCGGGCTGTGTTTTTGTCACCCATTAATCGGATGGCATTTGGAGAAGGGCCAATAAACTTGATATTGCAGCTTTCGCAGATTTCGGCGAAGTGCGCATTCTCAGCGAGGAATCCGTAGCCAGGGTGGATGGCGTCCACATCCGCAATTTCCGCAGCGCTGATAATTCGATCAATTTTCAGGTAACTGTCCGAGCTGGGAGCCGTCCCGATGCAAATGGCTTCATCGGCAAGTTGCACGTGCAGACTGTGAATATCGGGCTCGGAATAAACAGCGACACTTTGAATGCCCAGTTCTTTGCAGGCACGAATGATCCGCAGGGCGATTTCCCCACGGTTGGCGATCAGAATTTTTTTAAACATCCTTTGGAAATCGGGGAGGGAGAGTTATTTGACCCGGAAGAGCACCTGTCCGAACTGGACCGGCTTGCCATTTTCCGCACACACTTCCACCACGGTTCCACCGATCTCGGCTTTGATTTCATTCATGACCTTCATCGCTTCAATAATGCAAACCACGGAGTCAGCAGTGATGGATTTTCCTTCGGTCACGAAAGATTCAGATTCGGGGGAAGGCGAGGCATAAAAAGTGCCGACCATGGGGGAGGTGATTTCCCGGAGGTCTGATGCGGGGATCGACGCAGCAGCCGGAGCGGGCGATAGAGAGGCTTGTGAGGGAGCCGGACTCGCTGCCATCGGAGCAGCGTGTGCAACCTGCACGATCTGACCTGCTTCGGCAGTTTTGAGGGTGATCTTGAAATCTTCTCTCTCCATTTTGAAAACAGCGAGGCCGTTTTTCTTCATGAGGTCGATCAGCGTACGAATTTCTTTGATGTCCACAGGCGGTATAAGTTGTAACTGGTCAGCATCTCACTCCCTGCCATCCAGAGTCAAGGAAATGAAAAGTCATGGCTCGCCTCAGGGTGCTGAATGGCGGACTAAAACAGGCGGCTTCGCTGCATGGCGATGGATGGATATCGGGGACGTGATCTTTCCACTACCGACTTGCCATGGCTAGTGGCCTCTTGGAGTGATGCCGTCCCCATGTGTCCAATTGTAAAGAATTCGCCGCAAAGCCGCCTCTGCCGCCTCGCATGGTCTTTGAAAAAATGGCGAATCTGAGTGTTGGCACGCATCTTGCTACTGGTTGCTTACTATGAATGATGGTCTGCTTTCCCGCGCTGAAGATATCCGAATTCGAATTGGTCCCAATCGGGAAATTGTTTCGGCTTCCGATCCAGTTTTTGAACCCGTGCATCAAGACGAAGCCAGGACCATGATCTATGAGGCTGGGTATTTGTCCGATTACCTTGATGAGTTTTCTTCGGTGCTCGGGTTGGGAGATGCCAAATTTGTCGCAGTCGCCGAGCAGGAGCGTCAGACCTTTTACACCTACGAAGGTGACGAGGGGTCTTCCATCCTTCTCACAAAAGACCATCGCGGGATGAAACAACTGCTCAAGGAGATTCCAGCGTGATCGACACCGGATTGAATTCTCAGGACTCTCAGGAAGCCGCCTCCAAACTTCTCATAGAACTTTACGCGCAGCCCGGGGTGAGTGGCGTTTGTTTGCAAAACGGGCGCACAATCATCAAACACGATCTCCCATTTTCGGATGAACGTGTCACAAGTTTTTCCAACCGCGTGGATCACTTGATCGGTGGTTATGGGGTTGTTGGAAGAAACATCTGGCAGGTATGTGCCGGCTTTGAAAATTTTTGGTTATTGATTTTGTGTCACAAGGAATTGCGCTTGAGCCTGCTGCTGAAACCGAATTCCGACACCTCGCTCATATCAAGCCGAGCGGCGCATCTTTTGATGCAGATGGAGGCCACCAAGCCGGCAGCGCCTGCCCCGATGCCTCAGGCGGCCGCACCAACGGAGGTTTCATCCAATGGTCATCACCCGCCGGTCGGCAAAGAGGATCTTGAAAAAATTCTTTCCGGACTGCTCAGCCGGGTGACCGGTTCCGCGCAAGCAGGCAAAATCATCGATCGCGAGCTCTCGAAGTTTCCCGGAGTGAAAGGATTTTCTGTCGCTGAAGCCAACGAAATTGGTCAGGCCGTCATCGACTTTGTCCCGAACCGCGGCAAACGCGCTTCCCTGCTCTCTGAATTCCAAAACGCCATTAACTCATGAAAACCACACGCTTCCTACTTGCCGCCCTGTTCTTTTCCGCTGCCTGCCTACAGGCCCAAGATTCTAATTCTGAGATTCAGACCATCCTCAACAACACGGAGAAGAAACAGGATGTGCTTCTGCAAAATTCCAAAGAAATTCTGAATCGCTTGGCGGGCATTGAAAAAACTCTGGGCGCAGAAGCCTCGCTTGCAAGCATTCCGCCCGAGTGGGAAGCCCGGCTCAAGGCATTGGAGAGCAAGGTTGCTGAAGGCGGCGGCACAGCCGCTCCTGCGGCTGCGGACTCCGACGCCGTGGCAACGATCCAGCTTAATATCAATGCGGTCTGGATCACAATGGCGGCAGCACTGGTCTTTTTCATGCAGGCAGGCTTCTGCCTGGTGGAACTCGGACTAACCCGCGCCAAAAATGCGATCAACATCTGCATGAAAAACTTTTTGGACTTTTGCGCAGGCACGGTTTGTTTCCTATTTCTGGGGTTTGCACTCATGTTCGGTGAGTCGGCTTCCGGGTGGATCGGCCTCGGGCCATTTTGGATCTCGGACCGTCCGGGCACGGATTCCTTCTGGGCCTTTTGGTTCTTTCAGGCCGTCTTCGCGGCCACAGCAGCAACCATTATTTCCGGCGCCATGGCAGAGCGAACCAAGTTCGTCGGGTATCTGGTTTTTACGGTGATTATGACCGCAGTTATCTATCCTATCGCCGGTCACTGGGCATGGGGCAGTTTTGGTGGTGGTTTTGGCTATGGTGGCACCAAAGGCTGGTTGGAGACACTTGGTTATGTGGATTTTGCGGGATCCAGCGTGGTCCATGGAATTGGTGGGGCTGCGGCCCTGGCGGGTATCCTTGTTCTCGGCCCCCGGATCGGACGTTTCCGTGAGGACGGTAGTCCAAACATTATTGCAGGCCATAATCTTCCCTTGGCGGCGCTTGGCACATTCATCCTGTGGTTCGGATGGTACGGCTTCAATGCCGGTTCGACGCTTATTGGTGACGGAGCCATTGGCCGTATTGCGGTGAACACGACCCTGGCTCCGGCAGCGGGTGCTTTGGCTGCCATGGTCGCCGTTTGGATCACTCAAGGTCGCCCGGATTTGGGTGCCACCCTGAATGGGGCCCTTGGAGGCCTCGTCGGAATCACGGCAAATTGCCATTGTGTCAGTCCGGCTTCAGCCGTTTTGATTGGTCTGGTCGCTGGGGTGATTGCCACTCTGGGCACCATGATGCTTGAGCGGTTGTGGGTTGACGACGCAGTCGGAGCCGTTCCAGTTCATCTTTTTTGTGGATGGTGGGGAATCCTGGCCGTGGCACTTTTCAATGAGAAGGGATTCTCGCCTGAGGCTCTTGCCGTGCAGGCTTTAGGGGTTGCGTCCATTACCGGTTTCTCATTTATCGTGGCATTAACCTCGTTCAAGCTGATTGACATGCTTGTTGGACTTCGTGCAAGCGATGATGAACAGGACCTTGGTCTGGACTTCACTGAGCATTCCGGCTCTGCATATGCAGACTTCGTAACCAGCGAGCAAGAGGTAGCTGTCATGAAATCCGGGAAGTAATCAATGAGCCATCGGCATCATGCCGATGATTTCAATACCACTTTATGCTGAGGGGACATCGTCATTGATGTCCCCTCTTGCTATGTTTTCTTGGGAATGCGCTCCATCAAAAATCGGGCAATATCCCGTGAGGCCGAGGGCCTTGCGATTTTCTCAATGTTGTTTCGCCAGGCGCGCCACAGGGTTCCGTCATTGGCGACAACTCCCTCCACTATGTCTCCGACACGCTCTGGTGCACCGGTCGCCAGTGCCCCGATGGCTGTGCGTTCGATGAGGGCAATATTGCCTTCCTCCTGACCCGGCACCACATGGCTGACAAGGAAAGGGAGACGCGCGGCAATCGCTTCCTGAACCGTGGCTCCCCCCGCCTTGCCAACAAAGAGATGATGCGATGCCATCAATTCCGGCATTTTGTCCGTCCAGCCAATCAACTTCCCATTTTTCGGAAGACCGGCAAGTTGAAGGGCATTAAAAACTCCCTGACGTTTTCCGGTCACCACGGTGAGCTGGATATTTGGAATCGTGGCAAGTCGTTTGAGGGTGGATATGGCGCGA
>JBGSVX010000418.1:0-2945 GCA_041752795.1 Terrimicrobiaceae bacterium | reverse complement strand
CCCCGGCAGCAAGATGATCCAGGAACATGGCCGGACTGCCGGGCTCATCACCGCGGATGAGTCGCAAATGGAGTCCGTCTCTTCACAAATCCGGATGCTGTCTGCCGTAATTCCTGAATTTTCTTTCCAACAAAACACGATCTACCTGCGGTTTTGTCATGTGGCCTACGATAAGGGCACCGCACTTTCCGAGCTTTGCCGACTGGAAGGCATTGCCACAGCCAATGTTTTTTGTGCCGGGGATCATCAGAACGATCTCCCGATGTTGACGCCCGAGCGTGCGGGAATGCTGGCCTGCCCGGCGAATGCGATTGAGGCCGTGAAGACCGCTGTGCACGCTGGCGGCGGCTACGTGGCCATCAAAAAATACGGAGACGGTGTCGCCGAGGGGATTTTGCACCATGCCGGAAAGATGTCCTCCCGGATGGTTTTGAATCCGACCGGCCACGGGAACTCCGCCGGGGAAGCGGAAAAGAACAGGTCCTGACTATCCAGTTCAAATCCTCATGCGCGGGAGCTGTCTATTTATCGTTAATGGCCTGGGAATGGGTAACAGCACCCGATGCCATGCAATCATCGAACACCTCGTAGAACACGGGGTCGAAGTCCACATCTTAACCTCCGGCAATGGGCTGTCCTACTTTTCATGCTGCCCGCAGATTTCCTCCCTGGAAGAAACGACTGCATTTTTCTATTCCAGCCCGCAGGGCGTGATCAACGGATGGAAGGAATTAAAATCGCTCAGGCGCCTGCGCTGCCTCGCCATACAAAAGCGGCAGGATTTGGAAAAATTCCTGGGTCGGATTTCCGTGGATGTTGTGGTCACGGATTCCGAGTATTCCACCGGCCCCGCCCGCCGTCGCGGCATTCCAATTATTGGACTCAATAATGCGGATTTGGTTGTTGAGCAATACACGAAAAATAATCGTGTGCCGGGCTCAATCCAAAGCCATTTCTGGCTGGTCGAGTATCCGGACTTTCTGTTCCACCGGTTTTGCTGCGACGTGGTAATAAGTCCCGCACCACTGCCGGGAAAAACCCTGCACCCCCGAATCCGCCGCGTGGGCTTGATCCTTCGGCGGTCCGTGCAAAACCTCGTGCCTCCACACCCCATCAACTTCCCAAGCCCAAGCCAGATAAAAACCGCTGTTTTCATGCTCAGTGGCTCAATCTTCGCGTCAAAAATTTGCTTTGATTCCAAAAAACTTCCCTTCCAAGCCGATGTTGTGGGACGCAGTGGAACCAACGTTGAAAATGTCTGCTACCATGGCCGCCTTCTCGACAATGTGAATTTTCTGAAGAAAGCCGACGCCCTGGTCATCAACGGGGGATTTTCAGCGGTCAGCGAGGCCATGGCCTTAAATAAGCCAACGTTTGTGATTCCGGTACCCGGACACGCTGAGCAACACATCAATGCCCGCCTCGTAGGCGATCTGGGATTTGGATATCAGGCCACATCCGAAAATGTAATTTCCAAGCTCACTCACCTCCACGCATGCAATGCCTGGCATGGCATGCAGAAAAAAACCCGCGGGCTCAGACTGAATGGTGCGAGAGAATCCGCCGACATTATTTGTGGAGTGATTGCGGCCCGGCATCAGAAAATGGCGGGCGCGGCTGCCGGAAACCCGCGATGATTCTATGTGCTGACGATTTTGGATATCGTCCCGATATCGATGAGGCAATACTTCAACTCGTGCGGCACGGGCGGCTCACGGCGGTCTCCTGCATGGTTGGCACCCCAAACATCAAAGCGGAAAAACTCCGCGAATTGATGGGCCTCTCCCCGTCCCTGGACATCGGTCTTCACCTGGCCCTTACCTCCGATTCCTGCCCGCTGGGAACTTCCCGTGCTGCAGGAGAGTTGGTCTGCAAGGACGGTCAGTTTCACAATTTTTCCATGCTGCTGAAAAAATGTCTGTTGAGACGGGTAAAAGCCGGTGGGGCGATGCAGGAGGTAAAAGCTCAGTATGGGAAATTTGTGGAACTCACAGGACGGGCTCCCGACTTTCTGGATGGCCACTTGCATGTGCACCAGCTCCCCGGGATCAGGGAAGGCGTGATCAGGAGCTTGTTGGACATCCGCCCGGGCCCGCGCTTCTATGTGAGAAATACTGCCGTCTCCATGCGCCAGACTCTCAACACGGACATTTCAATCAAAAAAACTTTGGCAATCGGCTGGTTTGGCCGTTCCTTCCAAAAGGCCGCCATTCAAGCCGGACTCCGGACAAATTCCCGATTTGCCGGCATCTATCATTTCGACCGGTTTCGGGACTTCCCGGATTTTTTGCGGCGCTTTGCCGCCGGGATGAATCAGGCAAACGATTTGCTGGTGGTTCATCCCGGGTTGAACGAAGCATGGCGACGCAAGGAGTTTGAAACGCTCCTTGCTGCGGACTATCTGGCATCGAAGCTGGACCCCCTGCTTTCGTGAGGAATGCCGTCCGGATGTTTTTCGGGGACCCTGGACGCCTCCTATGTGTCGCGGCTGTGCCCGGCCGGTCAGCAAGTTTGAGAATTTTCCCGCTGCTCCCGTCGCAGCGCAAAGACTCCGGCCACCATCAAAAGCACCAGGCTGATCACGGGAAGACCGGAATTTCTGATGAAGTCCATTGTCTCTGGAATGTGAACAAAGAGGCCAACAAGCATAAAAAATCCCAGAATGAACAGCCGCCTCAAGCCGGAGGATTTTCCGCTCCGGCCGGAGACTGTCTCTCCAACCAGCGCAGTGACCAGGGGAAGCAACATCAGGTAATAAAAGCTGTGGACAATGGGATTGAAGAGAAAAGCCATTCCGAGGAGGAGGCCCGCCATGAGAAGCAGCCCGCGAGGCGAGGAAACCGGTTTGAGGCCGGAATAAAGGGCAAATGCCAAAAACAAAAAGCCGCCAATCCACAATGCGGCCCGGCGGGTTTCTGGAGAAGCCTGTGTTGGCCGGTCCGATG
>JBGSVX010000417.1:0-3052 GCA_041752795.1 Terrimicrobiaceae bacterium | reverse complement strand
AAAGGCCGCTGTGTTACCGTTACACCACCGGGCAAGTGAGGGGGCAATATCGTTGGGAATTGTTCGGGGCGCAATCCAAAATCGCAGGTCAAAATCGAAAAGCGCTTTCTTTCATGGGTCGGGCTCGGGTATTGGTAGAGGTGACATGACATCATCCTCGATCAAAATTCCTGCGACCACGGCAAATCTCGGCCCCGGCTTTGATTGTATGGGGATCGCGCTTCAGATTTACAACTGGGTTACTGTCACGAAAGCCGGGAAGGGCGTGGTAATTGTTCCTGACGCGATGGCAGACGAAGCCGGGGCGGCATTTTTCCGTGCGGCGAAGCGCAAGCCTTTTGGGTTTGGGTGGAGCATCCGTGGAGAGGTTCCCAAATCCCGGGGCTTGGGGAGCAGTGTGACCGTGCGACTCGGTATTCTTCATGGTTTGAACGATTTGTGCGGCGGGCCTCTGAGCAGGGAAGAGATTTTTGCGATATGCGCAGAATTGGAGGGTCATGCCGACAACGCGGCTCCTGCGGCTTTTGGGGGATTTACGATTGTTTGTCCGGGCACCGAAATACAGCGATATCGCATCGATACGACACTGGAGTTTGTGCTTCTGATTCCTGACTATGAGGTGTTGACCGAGACGGCCCGCAAGGTCATTCCCAAGACGGTTCCCTTTGCGGATGCGGTGTATTCTGCGTCGCATGCGGCAGCAGTGGCCGGGGCATTTGCCAGCCGCGATTATGCAAGGCTTGCCGGAGCATTTGGTGATCGATTGCATCAGCCATTTCGTGAAAAATTTGTGCCCTTTCTCGATAAAGTGATTGCGGCTGGTCGCAAAGCCGGGGCGCTGGGCGGGTGGTTGAGTGGATCCGGCTCAACCGTGGCCTGTGTGACTCTGGGATCTCCCGAGAAAGTGGCGGCGGCCATGCTTGCCGCCTCCGGTCTTCAACACGCCACGGCAATCACGGCCCGTGCGGACAATTCCGGGGTGAAAATTCTGGGAGCGAAGTGAGGCGCTGGCTGGAAGGCCTGGAAACCTTTGCGATCGATGTCATTCTCGGTCGCCGTTATGGACGCCGCGCGGAAGTCCTCCGCTGGGTCCTTCTTGTGCTATCATGGGGCTATGGCGCGATTGTGCGCCTGCGCTGGCGGTTTTACCGAACCCGCACATTTCAGCAATACTCGCCTGGATGCCCGGTGATCAGCATTGGCAATCTGACCGTTGGTGGCACTGGCAAAACCCCGGTCGTCGAAATGCTGGCAAGAGACCTTCAGAAAGGTGGACGCAATGTGGCGATTCTGAGCCGGGGATACAAAAGTGTGCCGAAGCCATTTTGGGTCAGGCTCTGGGAACGGGCCTTTCAGAAAAAAAGTGTGTTCATGCCGCGCATTGTTTCCGATGGCGTCTCCCTGCTGTTGGATTCGCGCATGGCCGGGGATGAACCCTTCATGCTGGCAAGCAATTTGAAGGGAGTCGTCGTTTTGGTGGATCGGGACCGGGTGAAAAGCAGTCTTCATGCCGTGCGCGAATTCGGATCCGATGTGGTGATCCTTGATGATGGATACCAATTTTTGAGAATGCGCAGAACCTTTGAAATCGCGCTCATTGACCGTCAGGCACCCTTCGGCAATGAATTCCTCCTCCCGAGAGGCACCCTGCGCGAGCCGCCGGAACACCTTCGCCGCGCCACACACATCATCATCACCAAATGCGGAAACCAGAGTAATGAGGCCCTCATCGAGCGCATCAGAAAACACAACCGCACGGCGGATATTATTGAATCCGCCCACCGCCCGGTGATTCTCAGAAACTTTACGACCGGCGAAACCGAACCCCTCTCGTTTTTGTCCGGGCTGAAGGTTGGTGCGATTTGTGGCATTGCTGTGCCGGCCAGTTTTGAATCAATCCTCGAAGGCCTTGGTGCGGAAATTGCCGTCTCCAAAGCCTACACCGATCATCACCGTTACACGACGAGGGAAGTGGAGTCCTTCATCCGCCGCTGTGGGAAGCGGGGGCTGGATGCCATTATCACTACGGAAAAAGATGCCGTTCGCATCCCGCGAATTCTCGAACCCGAAGTCCCCATTTATTACTTGCGCGTGGAAATTCAAATTCTCAAGGGACGCGAACACTACGGGCGGCTTGTGAAAAGACTCACCGCTCGCGCTCCTCTCATCGCTCCCGAGCCGCTCTATGTCTGATTCCGCGGACCGCCTGGCCCATCTCGACAAATCCCACCTGTGGCATCCCTTCACCCAAATGAAGGCATGGACTCAGCCCGAGCATGATCCTCTCATTCTGGTCGAGGGAAAAGGAGCCATGCTCCGGGACAGCCGGGGCCGGGAATACCTTGATGGCAATTCTTCGATTTGGACCAACATCCATGGCCATGCCCACCCACGCATCACTGGAGCCATCAAAGATCAGTTGGACCGCGTGGCCCATGTCTCGTTTTTGGGATCTTCCAATGTGCCTGCCATTCAACTCGCCGAGCGACTCGTCGGCCTGCTGCCTGGCTCGCCATTGCAGCGCGTTTTTTATTCCGATGATGGTTCCACGGCCGTTGAAGTGGCTATTAAAATGGCCGTTCAATATTGGCAATTGTCCGGCCATCCCGGGCGAACGCGGTTTGTATCGTTTTCGAATGCCTATCACGGAGACACCTCCGGCGCGGCCAGCCTTGGCGGACTCGGTGCATTTTTTGATCGTTTTGCGACGGTGCATTTTCAGCCACTGCGGGTTCATGACATTGCGGAACTCGAAGCACTCGCGCCTGCGGAATCGAACTCCGTGGCTGCGGTGATTCTGGAGCCGGGCGTTCAGGGCGCTGCCGGAATCCGCCTCTGGCCGGACGGCATGCTGAAAGCCCTGAGGTCATGGTGTGACCGCACCGGAGCCCTCCTCATTTTTGACGAAGTCCTCACAGGCTTTGGCCGGACAGGCAAAATGTTTGCGTGTGAACATGAAGGAATTACTCCCGATTTCCTCTGCCTCGCGAAGGGACTCACCGGCGGTTACCTCCCACTCGCAGCCACCCTCACCACCAACACAGTCTATGAG
>JBGSVX010000416.1:0-3988 GCA_041752795.1 Terrimicrobiaceae bacterium | reverse complement strand
AGTTCCAATCAACCAAATTACACGATGTTCCTTGAGTGGGGTTATCGGATTCAGATCAACAAATGGGCCTTCTTCCAGCCCTTTGCCCAATACGTGATCCGGCCGAATGGAAACGACAGTGTGCAAAACGCGACGATCCTCGGATTTTATACCGGGGTGGATTTTTAGATCACAAGCCACAGTTCCTCATGATGTAATTCCCTGCGTCCGTCCCGTTTTGATTAGAAACTGACGTTCACGACCGCGCCGATTACCCATGCATTTGTGATGGAATGGGCGGCTCCGGGGTTGACGATATATTGCACATCCGGCTGGATCTGCAGCCACTGATTAACTTGGATCTGATACGACCACTCGAAGACCATCTCATAGTCTTCCTGCGGTTTGCCTTGAGAGGCCTGCTGTGCGGCGAGGTCGTTGCTGTAGCTTCCGTAGGCCACACCGAAGGTTGTCGTGTCCTGGTCGCGGCGGGGTATTAGCCCGACATATTGGGCACCCCCTGAAACAAAGAATGGGATTTGTGACACGAGTTCTTGAGGAGAAACAGTGAACGCGGACCAAAGAATCAGCCCCTGAGTTGGTGAATCGGGTTCTTGATACACCATCTGATCAGCAAGAAGATAAAACCCAAAGACGTTTGCCACCTTCGGCCCGTTGGAGAAGGGTTCATAACTCCAATTTGAGAAGTAGGTGCCCAATTTATAGTGTCCCGGATATCCCGGACTCCCTGCATCTTCAACGGGAGCAAAAGATTTTTTTCCATCCGAGGTTTTTGAACTCGTTTTCGAGGACGTGCCCTCCCGTTTGAAGAAGGATGGTGTCCATCCCGCCTCGGCAAACATCATAGTTCCATCCCCACTCCGAATGCTGTAATCCGCGCCATGATACGCCACTTGCCCGAGCCTGTCTGAAACTTGGTAGATTCCCAGTTGCGCATACCACTCCGGTTGAGTGACTTTGATATGACCACCCCATGAGGACACTGGCATCGCAGTGGCTGGCAGGTTGAACGGTACCGCCACGGGATTTCCGCAGAATGCAAGATTCACATAGAGACTGTTCAGAGGGGAGGCGAGAAAATCGTTCAAGAGAGAAAGTTGGCCAAGTTTGATTGCGAGGGCTCCGTCAAAAAGTTCCTGTTTGATGTAAAATTCATTAAACATGAACGTGTTTGGTCCGTAGTCGGTCGAAATATCAAAATTGTTGCCAATCCTGCTGGACAGATTGCTTCCAGCATTGTCGGCGAAGGACCACACCAAGGACCCGCCCTTCCATCCAACAATTTTTTCAAAGTCCAGGGTCAGCTGGAGAAAGAGCATGTGATTATACGCGAAGTCCTGTTCCAAACCTCCGGAGACATTTCCCAAAAAGTAAGCGGTGAAGCCACCGGAAAAGCTCAGCCCGGCATCATCGAGTTTCTCCCGCAGGCTTGACTCGGGAAGGATGCTGTTTCCATCCCACCATTTTCGGAAAGCAGATTCGGTGGATGTCTCTTGGTTTGGGGTCACTGCCTCCCCAGCCAGAAGAAAGGATCCCGAAAACGCGAGGAGTGAAAGGGCGGAAAATAGCTTGCGTTTCATAGAAGGCCAACTTATAAATTACCGAGCACCCTCCTCGTCAAGAGAATTACTAATGCAGTATGCGTCATGATGTGAATTTTCAGCAGTCAGTTCCCCTCTAGTTTTCCACAAGGCCCAATCCGAACCGGACTTCATTTTATGCCACTCCACACCAAACTCCAAGCCTCACCTCTCGATGAGGTTTTCGCTTCCTCAGAACTATCCAAAAGCCTGCCTGAACTTTGTTTTCCGCAGTGCGAAGAAACTGCCCGCGGGGCCTATCAGGCCATCCACGACGAACTGATGTTGGATGGGAACGCGCGTCAGAACCTCGCGACTTTTTGTCAGACATGGGAGGAACCCGAGGTGCATCGTCTCATGGACGAGTGCATCGATAAGAACATGATCGACAAGGACGAGTATCCGCAGACGGCAGCAATTGAGGGGCGGTGCGTCCACATGCTGGCCGACCTCTGGAACTCTCCCGAGGCGGCAGACACGATTGGATGTTCGACGACGGGCTCAAGCGAGGCTGCCATGCTCGGTGGCATGGCCCTGAAGTGGCGCTGGCGGGCCAAACGGCGCGCCGAAGGCAAGAGCACCGACAAGCCGAACATGATCTGCGGGCCAGTGCAGATTTGTTGGCACAAGTTTGCAAGGTATTGGGACATCGAGCTTCGTGAGATTCCCATGGAAGGTGACCGCCTGATCATGACCCCGGAGGAAGTCATCAAACGCTGTGACGAAAACACGATTGGTGTGGTGCCCACTCTTGGGGTCACATTCACGGGTCAGTATGAACCCGTGAAGGCAGTCAGTGACGCACTGGACAAGTTGCAGCAGGAAACCGGGCTGGATATTCCCATCCATGTGGATGCGGCCAGTGGTGGGTTCCTTGCGCCGTTCTGCTCGCCTGATTTGGAGTGGGATTTCCGGCTCCCTCGTGTCAAATCGATCAACGCCTCCGGCCACAAATTCGGCCTTGCGCCGCTGGGAGCTGGTTGGGTCGTCTGGCGGGAGACCTCGGATCTGCCGGAGGACCTCATCTTTAATGTCAACTACCTGGGTGGCAACATGCCGACTTTCGCTCTCAATTTCTCGCGTCCGGGCGGGCAAATCATTGCGCAATATTATAATTTTATCCGCCTCGGGCGCGAAGGCTACACGAAAATCCAGGAGGCCTGCTACGATTCCGCACAGGCCTTTTCGGCAGCTCTTGTTAAGCTCGGCCCCTTTGAGATTCTCTATGGTGGAGACACTGACTCGGGCATTCCCTGCGTGAGTTGGAAACTTCGGGATGGGGCACAGGTTCCCTTTTCGCTTTACGATCTGGCTGACCGGCTTCGCGTGCGTGGGTGGCAGGTTCCTGCTTACTCGATGCCTGCGCACCGGGAAGATCTCATCGTTCAACGCATCCTCGTTCGTCATGGGGTCAGCGCCGATTTGATCTCGCTGCTTCTGGAGGATTTCCGTCAGTGCATCGCGTATTTTGACAAACATCCGGTCACGCACCCGGTGACCGCCGAGGAGGCGCAGGCGTATCATCACTAAGGGCCATGGCAAGGAATTCCTTTTAACAATAAACCACCCCACAACCTCCCATGGACAAGCCTGCCAACAACCCGGCCAAGCAACTTGGTCTCTTCGGATTTTTTGCCATCACCGCCTCCATGGTGATGGCAGTCTATGAATACCCGACATTCGCAACTTCGGGATTCAGCCTCATCTTTTTTCTTTTGGCGGGAGGCCTCCTTTGGTTCATACCGGTTGCCCTCTGTGCGGCTGAGATGGCCACGGTCGAGGGATGGGAAGACGGTGGGGTTTTTGCATGGGTCTCGAATACTCTGGGAGAAAGGTGGGGATTCGCCGCAATTTCTTTCACCTATTTGCAGATCGCGGTGGGCTTTATTCCGATGCTGTATTTTGTGCTGGGAGCGCTTTCCTATGTGCTCGGGTGGCCGGCCCTGAATTCGGATCCGCTGCTCAAGACCGTGGCCTGCCTGCTCATCGTGTGGTTCCTGGCCTTTACCCAACTTGGCGGAACCAAATACACCGCACGCATTGCCAAGGCGGGATTCCTTGGCGGAATACTATTACCGGCTGCCATCCTTGTCGTGCTGGCGATCATCCACTTGGCCAGCGGGGCCAAGCTGGAGATCGAGATGAACACGGCAAGTTTTTTTCCGGATTTCACAAAGGTTAGCACCCTCGTGGTTCTGGTGGCCTTTATTTTGAGCTACATGGGGGTGGAGGCCTCGGCGACCCATGTGAACGAGATGAGTAACCCCGGCCGGGACTACCCGATCGCAATGTTCCTGCTCATGGCAGCAGCAATCGGACTTAGTTCAATCGGCGGACTATCTGTTGCCGCCGTCATTCCACAAAACGAAATCAATCTGAGCGCCGGCGTCGTGCAAACATTTCAGGTT
>JBGSVX010000415.1:0-7547 GCA_041752795.1 Terrimicrobiaceae bacterium | reverse complement strand
GGCAATGGCCGCCTGAAGCATTTGACTTCCCAGGGTTTCCTGGGACCAGACGGAGAGGGCCTCGTCAAATTTCTCGGAGTTGTCTGCTAATGCGGCAAAGAGCAATCGGGCTGCTGCAACCGCCCGCTCCTTGTCAGCCTTTCCAATGTCCGCCAAAATCCTGGCCTGCAACCCGGCGCGATTTTCGGGAGCCTCCAAAAGCCAAAGAGCACGCAGGGACGAGAAATATGGGTTCTCAAATGATCCGGAGGGTTGGGTCACCGCAAGGCCTTCCCGGAGAGAGTTCAAGGCAGATTCGGGATCTCTTATTATAAATTGCCATCCAGCCCTTCGGGTTTTTGCCTCGGCAGCGACAGGTTTCGGAAGGTCATCAGAAAGTCCCATGGCCACGGCCTGACGATACATGCCGGCCGCTGCGAGGGCCTCTGTGACGCGGAGCTTTGCAAAGGACGGAGCCCCGGCCAGAAATCCTTCAACTTGGGAAACGTCAGGCACCCAACCCGCTGAGGTCATCACAGCAAACCCTTTTGCTGACGCCAGCCAGCGATTGCTCGGGTCTTTCAAAATCCATTTCCTGAGCCCCGAAAAATCCCCGGCCTCAAAAGAAAGAGAAACCAACGCGAGATCAAAATCTTTGTCGGGATCCGCAGGAAGCAACTTTTTCAAAAGCTCAAGGCTCATGGATTTTTCTCTGGCATGCCAATAAGCCCAGACCGCTTCCATGGGATTGCCAGCTGTGAATTCTTCAATCTGTGGTTTTTTTGAAGGACTGTTTTCCAAGAGCCGTGCAAATTCCCGAAGTGCCAAAAGCCGAATCCCTTGAGGATCATTTTCGGTGGGCTTTGGAATTTCCGGACGTCCGATCATCCTCGTCGGAAAGGGAGGCGGATTTTTTGTGGAAGTGGGATCAGTCGGAATTCTTTTCAAAAGCAGACAGAGATCTTCATACGTCTGACTCCGGTCTCCGTCCGAACCTTTGGCAATCCGCAGGAGCACCTCGGGGGGCAGGGGAGTCAGTCGTGAGGCAGACCGCAAACAGGCAAGTTCCCGCAAGGGCATTTTTCTGCGTGCAAAAAAATCAGCCGCCGCCAGCAAAACACCCGGCGTGCGAGGGTGGGTTTCCACGAGTTTTTCCCACTCAGCGAGCAGGATGTCCTGGGTTGCGCCAGATTCTTCAAGCAGGAGAAGGTGACGGGTTTGGTCGCCTGGTGTTGCTTCGGGGAGTTCTGCGAGGCGCTTAGATGCTGCCACGGCGGCTTTCAGGTCCTTTTTGGATTCAGCATCACGAAGCAATAATTCGAGGGATTCTTTCGAAGGACGATTGGATGGGGAAAGTGAGACCGACGAGTTTCCATCAATTTCCGAAATGGCAATCGTCCAACGGAGAGCCTCGGAATCCCCCGCACGTTTTTCCTCAAGAATTTCCCGCCATCGCGGCAGGACATGATTTTCTTTTGCAAATGACGTGCCTGCCCGCAGAAGGTCCATCGCAGAGCGGTCCTCAGGAAAACTCTTGAACGCCCGCTGCAGGAAGGTCATTCCGCGGTCTTTGAGTCCGAGACGTGAGAAGGCTGATAGAATCGGTTTGAGGAGGTTGAGCTTGTCAGCCGCCGCCGCAAGGTCAAAGGCCCTGATCCATGAATCCAGTGCATCAAAATTTTGCCCTGCCGATTCCTGGGCCTTTGCGAGTTCGCGCACGAGATCAGGTTGATTCGGGGATTCCCGGACTTTGTGGAGCAGGAAACCCACTGCCGCATCGGGATTCCCACGCATGATTTCCAATCGTGCGATCCGAATGTCCGCAGAGGGGGTGGGTTGGATTTTTGAAAGTCGGCTCACCACGTCAAGAGCCTCATCGGGCTCTCCGGATTTTTCCAATTCCGCGCCCAACCGGTCGAGGATTTCGGGGTCCTCAGGTGACAGGCCAAGGGCCTCCCTCAGGCAGAATTTGGCCTTTTCCGCCTCACCGATCCATGACGCCCACAGCGCGGCACGGGCCCAGTGTTTTGGAGAATTCCTTGACTTGGCATGGGCCACGAGTTCGCCGGCAAACGCGCGTGCACTCAAATTGCGGAGTCCCCGGTCCTTGCTCGAATCCGTGCGCTGCATGGTGGAAATCAGTCGCTGATCCAATCCGGGGGGCACTGTGTCCGAAGTGGAGGGTGCTTTGGATTTGAGAAGCGAAAGAGCTGACTCCGGATCGCCCCGTGTTTCAAAAATAGAGGCCAGAAGGAGGATGGCCTCAGGGTTTTCGGGGTTGAGAGACAGTGCATTTTTTGCATGATTTTCTGCTTGGGAGAGCAGTTGGCGATCCACCAGAAATTCGGCCATGCGAAGGGATGCCGCGAAGGGGGCGGCGGTTTTCGAACCGGAGGCCTTGAACTTGGACAACAAATCTTCTGCCTCGGAGGTTTTTCCCTGATCAAGCAGGCAGCCAGCCAGAGTAAGTGTGGCATCAACAGATTGAGGCGAAGTTTCCCATTCCTTGCGAAGGGCGGATTCCAAGGCCTTGGTCAGATGCAGGGAACGCAAGAGAGCGATCCGGCGCTCCTGCGGTTTGTTGTGGAAAAAGTTTTCGACCGCTTTCCCAGCCGCCTCTTCCCTTCCATCATTTGCCATGAGCAAAGCAAGTGCTTCCAACGTCGATTCGTCATCGGGTTGCATGCCCAGCAATCGAACAAAATCATTTTCTGCCTCGGTGGATTTTCCAAGTGCCAATCGTGCCTGCGCGAGTTTTTGGAGAAGGACAGGATTGTTCGGGTCCGCCTTGTGTGCCTTGTCGAGCCATGCCTCCCGACCGATCCCGTCCCTGCGGTGGGCACTGAGCGCTGCCATTTTCAAAAAATCCGGCGATGTGCCGGTGTTCGCTCCCGACCATTCCTTCTCCAGAGCGGCAAGTGTTCCCGCCTGATCCGAGAGCGTGATTGTGCGCTCTACGAGCGGCTCATGTTTCCAGTGCCCCGGGCTTGTGAGTCGCAGGGCCTCCGTGGAAAAATTCGCTGCGGCTGCCATGTCCCCTTTTTGCTCGAAAATTTCTGAGAGGGCTTCTCTTGCCGCGAGTTGCTCGCTTGGGTTTCCATCTTGTGAAACGACTTCCCAGTGCGGAATGGCTCGATCGGACTGACCCGCCGCGTCGAGGGCCATGGCGATTCGTGTCTGCAAGCCGGCATTCCGGGGATCGAGTTTTGCGGCAGCTTCCCACACGCCAAGCGCTTTCTCCGGGCTGCCCAAAGTGGCGTGAAGTTTTCCAAGTCGAAGGAGATCGGGCGCTCCCAATCCGGATTCCTGCACCTTGGAAACAAACTCCACTGCCTCCTCTGTGCGGCCGGATGACTGACAAAGTTCCGCCATGGATAGCCAGAGAGTCGGCTCCTTTGCTGCAAACGATTTCAGGCGAAGGATCAGCACCCCTTTTTCTGAATCGCTGGCATGCAATTCCCACAAACGCTTGAGAGCGGTCTCACTGCTTGGGTTCTTCTCGAGGATCTCAAAATATCGCCGGGTCAATTCCTTGTCCGTCGGCCCAACCCCAAAGCAAGCGGAAGTCCATGCAAAAATCAACAGGCCAACCGTTTGCAACACTCGCATCACTCCAGACATTTAAGCACGAAGTGCGGATCTTTGCCGTGGAAAAATAAAGTCCTCGGTCTTCCCTGACTCGAAACTCAGGCCGCCGGTTCTCCTGTTGGAATCAGTTCTGGTTCTGAACGGGAACCACGGGCAGGGGAAACCGGAGGCGGTTTTGGCCGTCAATGCGGATTTCCACATAATAGATTCCATGTTTTGAAAATTGCACGCCGCCGAAGACATGCACATTTGTCGCGTGGGAATCCAGGGCAGGCAGATGAAATTGCACGGTGGCGTGAGCAATTGGCTCCTCATCATCACACCCGAGAATCAAGGATTCCTGCTCAAAGTTTCCTGTTCCCCCGCACCACCTCGACCAGAGGCAAAGTTTGAATAATCCAATCGGAACCACCGGCGCCGGAATCACATTGATCACGCCAACAAGGGTCTGGCTTCCGCTGAGTTCCTGACGCACGTCCTCACACAAAATCGCGGCCTGAAGGTCTGGCAAAATGCTGGTGGATTCCATGATTTGGGGTCAAGCCGGAAAAAATCCGGCAAGAATCAGAATCCCAACAACAATTGCAAGGACAATGCGATAGTAGCCAAAAATTTGCATGCCATGGGAATTGAGGTAGGCGACCATCCAGCGAATGGCGAGCACGGCAGAGGCCCATGCCGCCAAAAATCCCAAGGCCAAAGTTCCCCATCCATAAAGAGCCAGCATCTCGGCTCCATGTTTGAGCGCATCATAGGCGGTCGCCGCACCGAGGGTCACAACCCCGAGAAGAAAACTGAACTCCACCGCCGCGGGCAGGCTCAATCCAACAACCACGCCACCAACAATGGTTACCAAACTCCGGCTCACGCCGGGCCACATTGCAACGCACTGGGCCGTTCCTATGATGATTGCCATTTTCCATGTGAGCGATTCCAAGGGATTGCCAGTAGATCCTGGGCCACGGGGTTTTTTCCATGCGGAAACCGCTAGAATCGCAACACCTCCCACAAACCATGCTGCCACCACCGGCCATAGTCCATATTCCCCACCAAACAAATACTGCTTGATTGGTTTCTCAAGGATCAGGCCAATAACCGCAGCCGGTAAAAACGCTGCAACAATGTTTGTGGTCAGCCGGGCCCCCTCCGGGTTTTTGCCGATGACCCCGTCAAACATTTGTCGCACCCGCCGGAAATACAAACCCAGCACGGCAACAATCGCTCCGCCTTGCACGCAAATCGCAAACGCATCAGCCGCATCAGATTTGGCAATGCCAAGGATGCGCTGGGTGAGCAGGATATGACCGGTCGAACTAACCGGCAGGTATTCCGTCAAACCTTCGACGATGCCGATAATCAGCGATTGCCACCAGTCCATGGGAAAGGCCTCTTTCCCCCCGATCTATCAAGGGCGGGGAGACAAAGAAAAATCAGATCGCGCTCTCGCCGGTTTCTTCAGTGCGGATACGCACGGCATTTTCAATCGGCAGAATAAAAATTTTTCCGTCACCGATCTTGCCGGTTTTTGCGGAAGCTGAAATCGCGGCAACCGCTTTTTCAACCATCGCGTCTGCAACGACCACTTCAAATTTGACCTTGGGAAGAAAGTCGACCGTGTATTCGCTTCCACGGTAAATTTCGGTGTGACCCTTCTGGCGACCGAAGCCTTTGACCTCGGTTACGGTCATTCCCTCAATACCGATTTCCCCAAGCGCCTCTTTCACATCTTCCATTTTGAATGGTTTGATAATTGCCTCGATCTTCTTCATGTCGGTTGATTTCTAGATGGCTTGCAGGAACTTGGCAAGCAGGGAAACGTGTTGCTCTTGGGGAAAATGATGGCAAGAGTCTCAAACGATGAATCATCCCCGTCACTGGCGCCGAACAAAAGCCGGTCCATGGCTCAGAAAATTTCCACGCATCAAAAACCTGCGGGGCACGTTCCTGCACAAAGCATTTGGCGAACGTTTGTTTGCGCAGGAAATGTGGCAGCCCGAACGCAACCGGTTTGCGGCAGGGATCGCCGTCGGTGTGTTTTTTGCAATGATTCCCCTGCCTTTGCAGATGGTTGCCGCCGGGGTCATTGCTCTCCTCACCCGTGTGAATATCCCCGCAGCCATCATGGCCACCTGGGTGAGCAATCCGATTACCACCCCATTTTTCATTCTCCTTGCCTATGAACTCGGCTCTTTCCTCCTTGGCAAGGCCGGACGCAAACCGCCTGAAGGCGGATTTTTGGACATGCTCTCCAGTGCTCCCATTCCTATCCTTGTTGGTTCCGGGGTTCTGGCCTGCGTCTGTGCGATGATCTCTTATCCGATTGCTCTCTGGGGCTGGGACCGGCTTTCGCCCCGTCTGATGGCAGCCCGAAAAAAGCCTGAGCCAGCCGTAGAAGAAGACGTGAATCGGTGAATGGACTTTATCGCGGGTGCAGGACAAATTTCCGGGAGCGATGAATGCGCACGATCCAGAAGCCCAGGGCAACGCCCCACTGGCATTTAGTTAAGAGCATGACGTCAATAAACGATCTTTTTTACCCGCCGCTGATAGTGGAGGGAGCGAAGGGGAGAGGGAGGTTTTCTGGGAACTCGGCGTTCTGGGCGCACAACGATAGGATTGGCGCGCAAGAGGTTTTGGACTTGAGCAATGGCTTGTTCGACGGGCGTTGAGCCCAACAACAAGTCAAACATCCGACTTTTGATAGCATGGAAGCTGACAGCCCTGTTGATTTTTGCTCCATGTTTGCGTCCTTTTTGGCCTGGTCCCGGCATCCTGTTGGCTATCGGTGATGCCACGACTGTTTCCAGATTACTCAAGAAGATCGCAGCATAAATGTCCTGTAAAATGGATTCGACGGTGCGCCCACTGAAGTTCTCCAGGTCCAAGCGTCCCTTGAGTGTACCGTAGAAGGTTTCGATGGCCCATCTTTGACTGTAAAGCCAGCCAAAGACTGGGCTCGGATAAATCTCCTCATCGAGCAGGGAGGTTGCCAGCACCTCAAGTTCCCCAGTGGGCAGTCGCAGAGTGATAAATCGCACTTCCATCGTGGCAGGCAAGCCCGCGCGAATGGCCTGCGCAGGAGCCTTCAGCCAGACCCTCAAACTCACATCCTCCTGATCTTGAGCAAAGAGTTTGCCCACCACACCGAAGCTGCGGCGCGGACAACGCCCCACAAAATGAGCCCCCTGTTCCCGGATTCGTGCGAAAAGCTCATAGCCCGCGAACCCCCTGTCCAGAAGGCAGACATCACCTTCCCGCACAACGTGGAGATGCTCTGCGGCCATCTCAATTTCACTTGTCGCAAAGGGCTCAACGCGAGCCTCCAGACCCAAGCGATTAAGCACGTCGTAAAGCACCGAGAGCCGTGCCATCGGGACGCGCATTCCGCAGTCGCCGTTTTGATTGGAGGGCGTGTGTCCACCAAAGTGCTCCCAGATCTCTTCCTCCGCAGGAAGGCGCACAATCGAGCTGTCTATTCCTAAAAGTCGATGGCCCAGCCAGCGCAGCAAAGGAGCCCCACAGGCCTCCAGGGTGCCAAGCACTGCCACTTGGTTGAGTTCGATGAATGCACGGTGACTGAGTTTGGCACGAGCCTGCGTGTAGGCTCCCGGTGTGGCGGTTTGAAAAAGCCCCCCAGCTGACATCTGATAAAAAAACTCATGCAAGCGCAGTTGCAGCGACTTCACGGACTTTTGGATGATCAAGAGCATGACGCTTGAAAATGGCAGTTTACGCCGACGCGTAAAAGCCTGGGGTGTGGTGCGGTGACTTTCGCAGAAAGATCTGCGGCAAAACATGTCACGAACTGCTGAAACAACGTGGATGGCAACTCTTTGGTCTTCCATCCCAACTTTGAAATAAGAAACTGATTACAAAGTACATACATTTCTCGCCGCGCGCGTCTTTTTCTCTTAACTAAATGCCAGTGGGGCAACGCCCTGGGTTTCAGATCGTTACAAATTCCAGGGCTGAAGGCCCGT
>JBGSVX010000414.1:0-3166 GCA_041752795.1 Terrimicrobiaceae bacterium | reverse complement strand
GGTAAAAAGCAAAAGGAGCGAAAGAATCCGGACCATGGCTGCGAAGATTGGTCAGGGCGCGGGAAATTACCAGCTTCGAAAGATGCCAAAAAATCAATGACTGCTGACGGGCTTGGAGCAGGGGGGGAGTCCGGTTCATGATGACTTTAGAGAATTGACGCTTTTGTGTTTGTCGCGGTTTACTTCAGGGATGATGAGGCGTGATCAAGAAGAGGTTTTAATTGTCGGGGCGGGGCCGACGGGTTTGTTCACGGCCTGCGAGTTGATCCGCCATGGTGTTCGTCCCCGCATCATCGATCAAGAGTTGCATCCACACACGCAAACACGCGCGACCGGAGTTCAACCGGCTGCCTTGGAACTTCTTCATCGTGCGGGATTGGTTGGCAAAATTCTGGACGAGGGAGTTCCGGTGATGGGGCTCCGGATTCTGGATCATCAATGGGAAGAAGCCTTTGTGATCGACCGGCCGGCAGAGGGAACTCCGTATCCTCAAACATTTTCTATTGCGCAGTGGCAGACTGAGCAGATCCTTAACCAGTGCTTGGAGGAGCACGGGATCACCGTGGAGCGTGGCACACGGGCGGTGAACTTTGACATTCGAGATAGCGAGGCGGTTGTGACGTGCGCGAGGCATGGGGGCGACACGTTCGAGATCGGGGCGGATTATCTGATCGGAGCGGGCGGTGCGCACAGTCCTGTCAGAGAAGCGCTCCATGAGCCGCTTGCTGGCATCACCTACCCGAAAAGGTATTTTGTAGCTGACGTCGGGTCGCGCGGTGCCCACGCGGGGGATCACTACCTTTCCGTTGGGATTTCTCCAACAGGGATGCTCATGGTTGCCGAACTTCCGCTGGGCCGGACCTTGATGGTCTGCGATTTGCCCGAAGGACTTGAACCCGGCGAAACGCCGAGAAAGGAGGATGCCCAAAAAATCCTGAATGCCCATTTGACCCGTCCCTTTGAAATCACAGACATGCGATGGGCCTCGGTGTATCGCACGCATCGCCGGATGTCTCCCACCTTTCGAGTGGGCCGGTGCTTTCTGGCCGGGGATGCCGCGCACCTCTGCAGCCCGCTGGGAGGGGAGGGCATGAATTCCGGATTCTTTGATGGTGCAAGTTTGGCGTGGATGCTTGGGGCGGTGCTGCGGCGAAGGGGCCGTTCGGTCCTGCTTGATGCTTACGATCCTGAGCGACGCAATGTCGCGCAACAGGTCCTCGCAAGTTCGGAAGCCATGTATGATTTTTACTACACCTTGGTGGCACAGGCTGTGGCCGGGGAAGAACTTCACGAACCACCCGAGGACCCCACCCGGCACCCAACCTCACCCGCAATGTTGGGACTCGCCATCCACGAGAGTCCAATACTCGGGATGAGTGGCACAGTCATCGGGACCGGCAGACTTCGCTGCGGGTCGCGATTTTCGGGAAATACAAAACTAACCGGTCCACATCACAACTTGCTCGTCTTTGGCAACCCTCCCGGAATGAACGAATGCGCAGACACTTGGAAACATGCACTCGAAGTGGTGGATGGGTCTTCCCTTTCGACGCCCAAGGAGTGTGGGGTAAGCGGCCAAGGCGCGGTGCTCATCCGCCCGGACGGCTATATCGGGTTTGTTGCCGATCCATGGGACCCGGTGGCTTTTGACCGCTATTTCGGAGAGTTGTTCGCCAGAGGGATCTGACCATTTCTTAGCCAGTTGTTTGCTGCATTCCTTGAAAAGGCAAAACGCTCCCTGCCGGACGGCCCCGGATTGTCTTCCAAGCTATTTTGTTTCCGGGCTTGCAGACTTCGCAGGGCGGGGGATTCCGTGAACCAAGTCAACAGAGGCTGCCTCGAATTCGGCTTCGGACATGTCACTGCAAGAAGCAACCGTGATGAGGTGGATACCGGACGTTTTGCCGGGACGGAGAGTGGCCCAGACATAATCCGGATGGGAAGAAATCAGGCCCTGAGGAAGGAGAAAAAACTCTTTCATCCAAACTTCGCCATCCGTCATGACTGCCGATTTTTCGGAGGCCGGGCGCAACTCAATGCCACGATATTTCATGCAGACCTTGAGGGTGTGGTGACGTTGACTTCCGGAAGGGAGATACCAAAACAAGCCCATATTTTCGGGTTGCCCTGCGAGGTGCACTTGGAATCCATCACCAGGGATTTCACGGACTGATGCCGATTCGGGAGGGCTGAGATTCACTTGCTCCGGTGTCACGAGCGTTGACCCAAGGAACGGGAGGCAGAATGCAGCTGCAATTGGGGGCATGGCAAAACGCACCGCGTGCCCGGGCCGGCTGGGATTCGCTACAGAGGAGAAGGATTGAGGTGTTTTGAGGAGTTTCCATCCAGCCAGAGCAAGGCCAATCCATGTGAGGCCTTGACCCCATGGCATCAACTGAAACATGGGCTGTGAGCCCGCAAGCAGAATGACTCCTTGAACGCTCACGATCCATGAACGCATGATTAACAATGGACAAACAAGAAGCCATGGGAGCCAGAATGATTCCATGCCGGCAAGTATGATGGCTGCGGCTCCAACCAGCCACCCCGCAGTTGTTGCCCAGCGAAGGGAGGTAACGCGGGCGGGCAAACGACAGTGTGCGAGCGTCAATATGGCGGTAAGCGTCAGCCCAAGGCCGCCCGGTCCCTCGGCCATCGGTGCAACAAGTGCAAGAACGGCGGCTGCATGCATCAACTCAAAGGACGTGGCCAGTCGTCCGCGTGAGTCTGCCGGAACGAGGATCAAAGCAAATGGCACAAGCCATGCCAGTCCGATGAAATAATGAAGTTGGGGGCTTTCGACCGCGGGTGAGAACCAAATCCGATATGCAACCACGGTCAGGACCCGCGCGACATTGGCGGCTAATGCGGCAGGGACAGCCGCGAAAACGCGCAGCCAGAACTCCAATCCGATGCGGTTATTGCGCTGCATCCAGACTGTCACAGCAAGCAACACAACAAGGAGATTCAAACCGGCACAGTCGCGGCTCCATGGAACCTCGAGTTCACCAATTGTGAGCATTCCTCCGGCTTGATCCGCCTGGAATCCGAATGCTTGCAACAAGGCGAGGACAATCGGCTTGGTCGCCGCCCCGAAAATTTCCTGTGCAGCCGAAAGTTGGGCCAGAAGGGCCACTGCAACGACCGGAATGAACAACCGCCACGA
>JBGSVX010000413.1:0-8573 GCA_041752795.1 Terrimicrobiaceae bacterium | reverse complement strand
TCGGCAGAATTCCCTTTTCCAGCCCCTGAGTCAAGCCGCTTTTTGGAATTTTCCAGATTTCAGTTCCCTCTGTCCCAGGCAATTCGCCCGAGCAATTCCTCCGCGGCGACCGAGGGCGACATTTCACCGGTCAGGACCCTCTGCCCGATGTTCTCCGCGGCCGATGCAACCTCCGGGGCAGCGAAAAAACGGGCGCGCAGTTCCTGATCGACCAGGGTTTTCCACCAACTGATGGCTTGTTCTTTTCTGCGCTGGGTGCTCTGACCGGTTTTTGCGGTGTGTTCCGCAAAGGCAAGGATTTGTTCGCGCATGTCCGCCATGCCGAGTCCGCTGACCGCAGAAATTGCGAGGACTGGAGGGGTCCAGCCCTCGGTGCAAGGACTCAGAAATGCCACCGCCCGTTCCAGATCGGCACGGGTGGTCATTGCGCGGGCTTCATTTGCCCCATCGGCTTTGTTCACGGCCAGCACATCGGCAATTTCCAAAATGCCTTTTTTCATGCCCTGCAAATCGTCCCCGGCCCCGGCAATCATCAACAACACAAAACAGTCCACCATGGAACGCACTTCGATTTCGCTCTGACCCACCCCGACCGTTTCTACAAGGATCGTATCATAGCCAGCGGCTTCGCAGAGCAGGATGGTTTCGCGGGTTTTGCGTCCGACTCCTCCGAGCACGCCGCTGGAGGGGGAGGGGCGGATAAAACATTCTTCCCGGCGCGAGAGGAGTTCCATGCGGGTTTTGTCCCCGAGGATGCTTCCCCCGCTGATTGTGCTGCTGGGGTCCACGGCAAGCACCGCCAGGCGATGGCCATTGTCACAGAGGAAATTCCCGAAGGTTTCAATGAACGTGCTTTTTCCAGCACCAGGCACGCCGGAAATCCCGATACGGCGGCTGATTGGTCGCTGGGGGGCGTTTGTGATGATCTGCAAAATTTCGCGCGCCAGTGGCCGATGAGCGGGCGCGTTGCTTTCGATGAGCGTGATCGCACGCGCCAAATCTCCGCGCCGACCGCCAAGAAGGCCTTCCGCAAGAGATTTGGGATCGATCCCGGATTTTTTTGCGGGTTTTCTTGCAGGGATTTTCACCGGTTCAATGCCAGGGATTTCCAACGAAGCAAACGCGGCCTCTCCTTCCGGCACCCACGCGGGAATCTGACCTTCGCGGGCCCTCATGCGGAGAATTGAACGTTCATGACGACATCATGACCGACCAACAACCGCAGCAAAATCAATTTTCCGGGAATTTTTAATCAGTGCTCGATCTCCGCGCCTCACGAACATGCTCTTCGAGCGCTGTGATACCAAAGGCATGGCGGGGTAGGTAGAAAAAGTCGTGCACCTCGGCGATGTGCCCCTACCGATTCTTGGTAGGGATGGCTCGCCGGGCCGTCCGTCGATTCCACCTTTTTCGCTATCGAATTGGTTTGAGGGATGCGGACCACACAAAATGAAACTCCGGTGGAGGGCTCTGCTTGTCAGAGCTTTAAAACATCCAAGCGACTCTCAACTCCCAATTTTATGGCGCCGCGCAGGCCGTTTTGAGAGCAATCCAAGGACTGCGAGGCTGACGAGCAAAGCCGCAGAGGGTTCCGGGATTGCCATGAAGTAGAGCAGGGTCTGGTTATCGACATGACCAAAGGTGAAGTTGCCTGCTGGGAATGCAGAGGAAGGGAATGAGAGGTTGGCTCGTTGAAATGCGGAGCTTCTTCCCGAGAAGGTGAGCAGGCTCCATTGATGGTTCGTGTCCCAGAATGAGTTGCCACTGTTTGGATCCAGTCCATCGCCAAAATCAAAAAGGAGCGCGATTGAGGTCCCGTCATCTGAGCCCAATGGCCACAGGCCAAAGGTTGCGTCCGGGTCCGTGAGAGTGATGGAATTCCAGTCAGTCCCCGCCGTGCCGTTGGTGTTGTCCAACAGCGTATCCAATGACCAGATCAAGGCAGCCGCAGAACCCGCATTCACGATGCCGGTAATGGTCAGAGTGCCGGCACCCGTCGTGGGATTCGCACCGAGATATCCATTCAGGTCAAGGTCCTCCAAAGTTCCGTCACCCAACAAGGAGGCTCCTTGAACCGGACCGGTGGCATTTGTGGTGCTTTCCAATTTTACATTTCCGAGGGTCCCCCCATTCATGACAACCGTTGCCAACGCAGTGGCAGTCACATTACCTGAGATGGACGCCCCGGTATTGACCTGCAACGAGGCATTGCTCAACACGCTCACACTGGAATTTCCAAGAGCGGAGGCCGCGCTGACCTGCAATGTGCCTGAGTTGACATGGGTGGTTCCGGAAAACGATGTGGCGGAAGCCGTCAGATTCAGCGAACCGTCTCCAAATTTCACAAGTCCTCCGCTTCCGCTCAGCCCGGCTGCAATGGTTCCATTTTCCAGACTGGTGTAAACGACGGCCTGCGCAGCACCGAAAGCGAGTTCATCCGTGGCGATTGTGCCACCATTAAAAATCACCCCGGCCTTTCCGGTCCCATCGCCAATTGCCAACGAAAAGCCTCCGTCAATCCCGCTCCCTTCGATCTGCACCGCATAGGCACTGACATTGCCGGTTAGAGTTTGACTGGAGGTCGCGCGATAAAGCGAAGTGGAAGTGGACAGGTTGATGTCCCCAGTTGTCATGGCCGCATGAACGAATCCATCGGTCTCATCATAGGTGAGGAAATGGCCAGATTTTGAGGAGCCGCTGCTGCCAACAATATTCCCCCCCACGGTTCCATTGGTGAGAGTTGGTAAATTTGTGCCATTGCCGGAAACAAGGAGTTTTTCTGCTCCCCCGACATCGTCGGCCTCAAGAACCAGCGTGGGTGCCGCTCCGGTCTTGATGATGTTGGCAATGCCATTGCCGTCATTTCCTCCAAGGGTCACTTTCAGCGAAGTATTTGCTCCTTTTTTCAGGCTGATTGTGTTGGCGGCGGAAAATGTGAGCTGACTCCCGGAGCCTCCGGCGAGGTCAAGGACAACATCCGTGGGGGCGGTGTCATCAGGTTGGATTTTGAGCTCGGAATCTCTATTGAGCGTGATGGAACCATTTCCAAAAGCTCCGCCGGTTTGGGCTTTGGAGACAAGCCCTCCTGAGTTGACCGTGTGGCTGCCGGTGAGTGTGACATCCTTGTGAAAAATGAGGTCCCCGGAATCATTTTTGATGAAGCCACCGGTTCCGGTGACTTTGGTGGTCACATCCAAATTGCCTCCGCCGGTGCTCAGGACCTTGCTCCCAGAGATATTCCAATCCTCTGGAATGAAACTCGGAGAGGCCAACTGATCTTCATTAATGCGAATCCGAAACACCTGCTCAAGGATTGCCTGAGTTCCCAGAGCGGGTCCCACATTTTGTTGGTTTGCCGCAAATTCCAGATAGGTGCCCGAAGGCAGGGGAACCGGATCCCCATTGTTGTCATAATAATAAACCGTGTTGTTTCCCGAAGCCGCAAAATTGGCCATTGGAACCGTCTGCTGCACATTCGGTGCCGTGTTGGGAACATCCAAGAGTGCATTGGGAAACGGGTTGTGAATTGTCAGTGAACCCGGTGACCCCACCGCCTGGTTTGTGATCGTGATAAAATGACCGCCGCTCCGGATATAAACCCCTGACGATTCGTAATACCATCCCAGAATCCCGAACAAAATATTTTGCTCCACATTGGAGTTTTGTATGTCGGTGATGCTCTTATGATACCCGTCGTTGGCTCCTGTGATATTCACATGGGATGCTCCGATGCCTTTCGCTTCCAGATAGGTAAACATTCCTGGGATCAAATTCCCCACGAGCGTGCCATTGGAATCGCTGGCCTCCCCGAGTCCGGACAGAACCCTTACCAAATTCAGATAGTCCGCATCGGAAGGCGTCAGGGTGCCGAGGATCTGACTGAAACCAGCCGCATTCAAATACCCAAGAGCCATGGCTGTGGCTGTCGGCCCGCAGTAGTTGCTTCCATCAAATGGCAACAAGGCCCCATTTGGCCCGAACCCGGTCTGAACCAAATCCGGAGTGGCCGAGTCTTTGTCCGGCCACGACTGGGCGAACAACGGAGAAAACAACGAGCCCAGCATGCACGACAAAAGAATTCCCGTCCGCCCGATGGATTTCATAGGCATTTCCTAGCACAAACTGCGATCTAAAAACCATCAGGAAATTTGGACCAAACCGCCATTGGTGGAATATCCGAAATTTCCGAAAATCATTCCAGTCACTCCCGGCGATCATGCTCAAATCCTTTGCTTTTCAGTTGTCGGCCACGATATGGTAGCTGGCTCACATGGGGGTTCAATTTTTCCAAAATCTTCCCGAGTCGCTGCGTGCAAAGTGGATTTTTGTCGGGTTGGTGGTCGTGCTCTGTGCGATTGGAAACCTTCCATGGCATTTGGACAATTATGATCAGGCCAAGCAGGCCTTTGTTGCCTACGAAATCCAAAATGGAGGGGACATTTGGTTTCAGCACACGCCGCGGGGCCGCACGGCATCAAAACCTCCGCTCGCCGGATGGTTTTCCCTCCCGGTGTATTGGGCGAGCGGCTCATGGGATTTTGCGTGGAGACTGCCTGGGTTTGTTTGTTTTTTGGTGTTGCTTGGCATTCTGATGAAGGAGGGGGAGCGGTTGCTTCCCGGCGTGGGGTCCACTCTTGCGGCCTGTGCTTTTGGGTTGAATCTGCTGACTCCGCGCATTGCGACCCTGGTGCGAACGGACATGATGCTTACGCTTTGGATTACGATTTGCGGATGGCTCATCCTGCGAAAAATTCGTGATGGCATGCCATGGCGGAAAGGCGAGCAATGGGCATTTTTTGCTGCCATGACCGCTGCGCTTTTCACCAAGGGGCCGATTCTTTATGCGTTCCTCCTTCCCGGGATGATTGCCTTCGCTCTGCTTGCCACCAAGCCGCATCGCAAACTTGTTTGGAGTGGGTGGTGGACATGGGTTCTGCCACTCGGACTTTTTCTCCTGTGGGGCGTTGCCGGCCTTCTGAGCAATCCTGAATTTTACGAGGAAATTGTTGTCAGGGAATTTTTCAGCCGCTTCGATCAGGACATCCGAAGTCATGAAACCCGCCAGCCGATCTGGTTCTATTTTCCCCATCTGCTTCACAAATTTCTCCCATGGAGCCTCCTTCTGCTTGTTATCCCTGCCCTCTCAAAAAACGTGAGAACAAGCCTTCGTCAACGACCGGAGGCCCTCTGGTTGGTTTGTTGGGCTTTGGGCGGGCTTCTGCTTATGACCTTTGTGCCATCCAAACGGGTGGATCGAATTTTTCCGGTTATTCCCCCGTTCTGCCTGCTTTTTGTGGCGATGGTGGCGGCCTGTCAGTGTGGAAAAAAAATCCGGCTCTGGTGTGGCATGGCGATGGTCGCCGGAGGCCTTTTCGCAGGATCCTATTTTCTCGGAATCGTTTGGATCGGATACAAAAACCAAACCAACGAACTCGTGCAGTTTGGTCATCAGGCAGCCACCCTCGCCGCACAACATGACCAGGGCCGCCTCGAAATTGTTGATGGACGCGATGAAGGACTCGCCATGTATGCCGGGAAACTCTTTGCCATTCACCCCAATCGGGCACTTCGGTTTTGGAAGGATGCCCAGATTGACGCCCTCATCATTCCGGAACGCCGGCTCAAGGATCACGAACTGGCAAGTGTGCTTCCGCCCCCGTCTCTGAGCACAAACATCCGGCCCAGCACGGACCGCTACTTTCTTTTCCTGAGGCCGGAGGCCACAGAAAATGAAGACTGATTCAACCCGCTTGAAATCTCCAAACTTGCAGGCCTGCCAGAAACTGTTCATCTAGCAAGCATGAGCCTTGCTGATTCAATGAAAATTTCTTTTGGAGTTCGCTCTGTGGAATTCCTGCTGGATATCGAGGGTTCACCTCTCGTTCTTCCACGGGTTCACCCGGATGTTGCACGTTGGATTTATGAAGAGGCCTCCGATCTCCCGCGTCATGCCCTCCCCGAGATCGTAATTTCAGTACCCCCCGAGGACCTGGGCAAACAAAAGGAGGTCGAGCAGGCTGTGCATTCCCATTTTCAATTCCAAGCACGGGACACGGGCATTGAATTGCGGGATACCCTGAACAAAGGTTGGTTGAGCTTATTGGTCGCCCTGTTGTTGGTTCTGGCTCTGATTTTGGCTGCTGAATTCATGCAGCGATTTGGTGATGGCTATTTGAATGTCTTGCTTCGTGAGAGCCTGATTATTATTGGCTGGGTTACGCTTTGGGTTCCAGTTGAGACATTGCTTTTTGAGCATTTTCCCATTCGTAGAAAACGAAACCTCTCACAAAAGTTGGCCCAAGCGTCCGTTCGCCTCGTAGCTGCAAAATGAGCGTGTTCACCAGGGAGCGACTTCTGATTGGAAGGCTACAGACTGCCCGTCAGAAATCTTAGCAGCAGTCCGGATCCTGCGGCAAAGATCATGACCCAAACTGCCCCGGCTTTGGTGCGGGTGAGGAGGAGAAAGCATGTGGCAGCCAGGAGAATTGCAAAGTAATCCACGGTGCCGGAATTGTTGGGGAGAATCGTGCCCCATGCGATCCAGACAAGAAGATTGAGGATCACGCCGGTGACGGCTGCGGAAATGGTGGAAAGGGTTGCGGAAAGTGCTCTGTTACCCCGGAGTTTCTCGATGTGGGGTGCTCCCAAGAAAATCAACAGAAACGAGGGAACAAAAGTTGCCCATGTGGTGATGGCGGCTCCGAGGCTTGCTGCCATGAGCGGATTCAAACCTCCCGGATGGTTCCATGCGCCGAGAAATCCGACGAATTGAAGGACAATGATCAGCGGGCCGGGGGTTGTTTCTGCCAGGGCCAGGCCGTCCAGCATTTGACTGGCTGAAAGCCAGCCATGGGTCTCAACCGCCTGTTGAGAAACATATGGCAGGACCGCATAGGCGCCTCCGAAAGTCACCATCGCGGCTTTGCTGAAAAACAGGCCCTCACGGAAAAGGGTGTGGCTCCACCCGAATAACAGACCGGCAGCAAAAATCGGAGTCCACCACAAAACAAGGCATGTCAAAAGGATCCGCAGCGTTCGTGCAAAACCGGGTTTGACATTTGGCCGGTCACTTGGCAATTGCGCGATGGGCACCTCATGGGCACATGGCGTTACCAATTTCCCAAATTTGGATCCCAGAAATCCCACCAGGCCCGCAGCAATCAAAATGATCGGGAAGGGAACCGAGAATCCGATGAGGGCAATGAATGCCAGCAGCGCAATTGTGTATTGAGATTTGGTTTTGAGGGTGCGCTTTGCAATGCGCAGGAGCGCAGCCATCACCAAGGCAAGCACAGCGGGTTTGAAGCCATAAAAAATGGCGGAGATCCACGGCACCTCCCCATAAGAAACATAGACAACACTCAGGATCCAAAGCAGCAGTGCCGATGGCAGAACAAAGAGAGCCCCGGCCAAAATCCCGCCCCATGTGCGGTGAAGAAGCCACCCAATATAGATGGACAATTGCTGGGCTTCGGGTCCGGGCAGAATCATGCAAAAATTCAGGGCATGAAGGAAGCGCTCTTCTCCGATCCATCGGCGCTTTTCAACCAACTCGGTGTGCATGATTGCGATTTGACCCGCCGGTCCCCCGAAGCTTATAAAACCGAGCTTCAGCCAAAATCGAATGGCTTCCGAAAACCTGGGAGGAGCGAGGGATTCTCCCGTACTCACCGTGTTTTTTTCCATGCTCACAAAGCATTCGCAGGCATCTCAAAGAGCGATGACTTCCAATCGCTGATTTGCGAGTGGGTTCTGTTTGGAGGGTCCGGCGACAAGAAGGACCTTTTTGCAGTCCAGACCGAGTTGGAGAGTCAGCGATTGGGCGAAGGAATTCCAATCCGCAGGATCATCAGGCAAATCGCAGGCATGGACTCCTGAGGAAAAACTCAGGCTTTGCATGGCCTGAGGATCGGGGCCAACGGCCAGGATCCAGACAAATGGACGGCTGCGCGCAACGATGCGGGCCGTGGTGCCACTCTGGGTCGGCACAAGAATGGCATCACAAGGCACCAGCCTCAGAGCCTGCTCGACAAGCAGAGATTTTTGATTGGAGATCACTGGCTGCGAACCGGCGGGTTCAATGAGGGCCTTGTTGAGAGTCCTGTAGGGCTCGGTTGCGGCCGCAATTTTTCCCAGCATGCAAACAGCTTCTTCTGGAAACGCACCCACCGCAGATTCTCCGCTGAGCATGACAGCATCCGTTCCGTCCAGAATGGCATTGGCAACGTCGGTGGCTTCGGCGCGGGTCGGAAGCCGGCTTGTGGTCATTGACTCCAACATTTGCGTCGCCGTGATCACTGGCTTGCCCATGTGATTTGCCCGGGCGATAAGTCGCTTTTGCGTGATGGCCATCTCCTCAATCGGAACCTCAACGCCCAAGTCACCCCGCGCAATCATCACGCCATCCGAGGCCTCCAAAATTTCATCATACCGTTCCAACGCTTCAAAACGTTCGATTTTTGCAATAAGAAAAGGGGCTTTTCCGAGCGCGTGAGCCGCCTCACGAACTTCTTGCATGTCCCGCGCGCTTTCTACGAATGATTGGCTGATCGCATCCACTCCGTTGGCAAGGG
>JBGSVX010000412.1:0-3754 GCA_041752795.1 Terrimicrobiaceae bacterium | reverse complement strand
GTCCCTCTTCCAACATGCGCCTGGCCTCAGGTATTGCACCAATCAAAAAATACATGGCAGCCGGTGTGAAGGTTGGCTACGGAGTGGACGGGTCGGCGAGCAATGACAGCTCGAACATGTTGCTCGAAGCCCGCACGGCCTTCCTGCTCGCCCGGGTTAAGATGGGTCTGCTTCCTCCCGAGGGTCCTGCCAAATACATGAACCTCTCGCAGTCGCATCCCAAGCGCGCCGCGGAGTGGATGACAGCGCGCGAAGCCATTGAACTGGGAACTCTTGGTGGTGCCAGGGTGCTCGGACGGGATGATATCGGATCGTTGGAAAACGGCAAGTGCGCCGACTTCTTCAGTATCGACCTCAACACGGTGGACTATGCCGGCGCACTTCACGACCCGGTTGCAGCAACCATCTTCTGCGCGCCCCAAAAAGCAAAACACACGGTCATTAATGGCCGCGTCATCGTGCAGGACGGCAAATGTGTCACCGTGAATCTTCCGCAAGTGGTGGAAGAGCACAACCGGCACAGCCAGGAACTGGTCAACAAAGCCGTCTGATCAAAAATTCGTCCCGCCCGACCCGCAGGTTCCTCCCCGATCCTGCGGGCGGGGACGGGAAATTTCCGATGAAATCCAACAACCTTCTTGCATGGGGCAGTGCCCAGATTTTTTTCATTCTCAGCGTCCTGGTCGCGGTGGTATTCGCCATCCTGTCCAACAACATCGTCAAAGACCTTTCGTTGAATGACTCCGACCTCGGTTTGCTCGGCGAGGTCTTTTTTGTGACCTATGCCGTGAGCCAACTCGCGCTGGGCATTCTTATTGCTAAAGTTCCCGCGAAATTTGTCCTTGGCCCCACGGCACTCGTTGCTGCGGTCGGCACATATGTTTTCAGCGTAAGCCATGGACTTGAAGCGGCCGTTGTTGCCCGTGCTCTGATGGGACTCGGCTTGGGAAGCACGTTTGTGGGGGTCATTTATCTCGTCGGTCGCCGGTACGGGAAATCTTTTGCGCTGATGTCGTCTGTAAGCCAAAGCGTCACGAATGTCTGCGCGGCAGGCCTGGCCATCGCCAGTGCGTTTCTTCCAATTTTGGTGGACTTCCGGTTTCCGTTTCAAATCCTTGCCGCTCTCTTCATAGTCAGTGCGGTGCTGATCTTCCTGTTTGTGGATGACATGCCCGATGCAAAAGGTGGGGAAGCCTCTCTCAAGTCAGCCTTTTTGGCGTCAGTTGGCAGCCTGCAATTTTGGGCGGCAGTCGTTTTTTATTGTGGGACGTTTGGAACCCTGCTCGCGTTTGCCGACCTTTGGAATATCCAGTTCCAAATGAATTTCTTCAAACACACAGTGCAGCAGTCTGCGGTGATGAATTCGATGATCCCGCTGGGAGTCACAGTTGGTGGCCTGGCAGCGGGCTGGTGGGCAGGCAAGGTGGGTATTTTACTTCCCGCACGAGTGTTCATCCTCCTTGTGCTGGCCTGTTTCTGCACGCTCATTTTGGTGCAATTGCCCTTTGCCATGGCAGGGCTGATGATGTTTGTCGTCGGTTGCGGGTTCGGAAGTTCGACGCTCGGGCTGGCCCTGCTTCGTCAACATCTGCCGGAATCCGCCGCACCACTTGCCACCTCGCTTGTGGTCACGGCCGCTTGCATTTTCGGCGGGGTGAGTCAACCGCTTGTCGGATCTGCCATCGCGGCTCCTCACCGGGCCGGTGAACTCATTGCCCTGATTAATTCGGCCAACCCGGACTTTGGAACCTATCAGCGTGGTTTGATCTGGCTCGTTGCGAGCGTGTTCCTTGCGGTGATCGCCACGTTTGTGTTTCGTCCGGCTCCAGCAAAGACAAGCTGACCCGGGATCAATCCTGCAATCAATCGCGATGCTGTGCTCCGCTGAACTCCCCGCGATGGCTGACCTCGCCACAAGGGTTGCGGCGGGTCTCGCAGGCGCATGGGCCGTGGTCTGGTTTTTTCAATCGATCATCCGGGTTGGAGTTCTCAATCAACGTTACCAGGACCCTCTGGCATTTTGGGTTGGGCGCTTTGTCTTGATCCTTTTTCAAGTTCGTGCGCGTGGAGCCACCCGCGGTAAACAAAACGAAATCTTCACATGGTATTGGCCGAGCGCGTTTATAAGCATCATTGTCTCCTGGTTTTTGCTTGTGACCATTGGTTTTGCGCTCATGACATGGGCCTTGGGGGCCGAAGCGACATTCTTGGAGGCTTTCATTGCAAGTGGTTCCGCCCTGAGCACGCTCGGTTTCTCCACCCCGGGTCATGTCGCAGGTCAACTCCTCGCCATTATTGAAGGAGCCATCGGCCTCTTTCTCATCGTCTATCTTTTTACGTTCCTCCCTGGTTTTATGGACCTGATTCATGTCCGGGGTGAACGTGTTTCCTGGATCTACGCGCGCTCAGGCACAAATCCCTCCGGAACCGATCTCCTGCTTTGGTTCAACAAGAACGGACTGGCAGACGGCTTGCCCGCCGTCTGGGAGGATTGGGAATCCTTTTTTCGAAATCTTTCCCAGGCCCGCAGCTTCCTGCCAATCCTTTCCATTATTCGGCCCCTCGATGCCTCGACGTCCTGGGTCTGTGCGTTTGGTGCGTTTTTGGATGCGCTCGCCATTTCGAGTTCCTGTCTGAAAGGCCCGAAGGACGCTGCCCGCATCTGCTTCGATTGTGGAGTTCGCACGATCCAAAATGTTCACACCTCTTTGCGGGGCTCTGCCATCCATCCGAAAAAAACTCCGGAATTGATGCATGTGGCCCGCACGCGCTTTGAATCTTCTTTTGCGGCTCTCCAGGCTGCGGGTTTTGACATGGAGCCGGATATCGAAAAAGCCTGGCAGGCATTCCTTGAATGCCACATGCAATACGAGCAGCAGATCGCATGGCTCGCCGCACTTCTCAATGACCCAACTCCAGCATGGCCGGGTTCGGATGCAAAGAAGACCGCTTAGGGAATCCCGAGTTTTTGTTTACCGACTTCGCTGATGCGGTCCGGCGACCATGGGGGATCCCAGACGAGTTCGACATTGGCGTCAGAGACACCATCAATCGTAAGAACTTTTTGGCGGGCTTCGGCGGCAATGACCGGGCCCATTCCGCAACCGGGAGCAGTGAGGGTCATTTTCACAGTGACGAGGCTGCCACTCTCTGCAGGCGCGATCTCAAGGGAATACACGAGCCCGAGATCAACGATATTCACGGGAATTTCAGGATCGTAACACGTTTTGAGTTGGGTCCAGATCGAGTCTTCCAGGGTGCCACCGACCGGCTGCTCCAACTCGGCGGGAGGTTCCTGACCAATGGCATCAGCGTCGCGGCCTTCGATGCGATAAAGTCCGGCCTGACTCGGCACAAGGATCGTGTAAGAGCCGCCGAGTGCCTGAGTGAGCACAACTTGCGTGTTCGCAGGCAACGTGATTTTTTCGCCGCTCGGGATGCGGCTCACATCAATATCGCGTGTCGTCGTGAACGTCGTGTCGGAACTCATTCTTCAGAATCCAATTTGGCCGCGCCAATGCGTTTGTTGCCGGCAAGATATTGTTCAATGAGGAGCAGATTCGCTTCACCGGCACGCTGCACGATTTTCAGAAGTTGATCCATCGAGCTGACCTCTTCAAGTTGCTCGATCACAAACCACTGAAGGAACGTCGAGGCAATGTGATTGTTTTCTTTAAGGGCGAGATCCATCAGGGAATTGATGAGGCCCGTCACCTTAATTTCCTGCTCCAGGGAGAGTTTGACCGCATCCTCG
>JBGSVX010000411.1:0-4991 GCA_041752795.1 Terrimicrobiaceae bacterium | reverse complement strand
TGGAATCGAGTTTGCTGAACAGGATGTTGCGTTTGATTTCACTCATATAGATTGTTTGGGTTTATGACATTTCGTCCATGCACGGGACATTGATGGTATAGTCGCCCCTGTCTTTGCCCGGATTGTCCGCCAGGAGCCATGAGGTCCAGCCCAGGCGGGTCCCACCCCCAAGGGTTGTCGGCGGAACTCCACCGGTGGCAAGGACAATATTGGCACTCCAGTTCAGCTGGGTGTTCGTGTAAAATGCGACCCAGTCCACCAGCCGCTTGTAGGAGTCGCCACCGGGAAGAAAGCGGACAAACCGTTCATAGCTCATGGGGCCCAACCGGAGGTGAAAGCGGTTTTGAACATCCCAGATCCGCTCTCCGATGATGGCATTCACCCCGAGGGTGGCATTCTCGGGATACCGCCCGAGTTCACAGTGATACCGGGAGGAAATCGGGAGCCAGTGCCCCACCATGGGTTCCAGGTCGACTGCGGTTTCAAAAAAATCTGCAAGGATGTTTTTCAGACCCGAACACCCCCGGGCGTGTGAGGAGAGAATGCCGGAATAATAGAGTTTTGCGTGGTCGGGGATCGCATCTCTTGAACACTGTGACGGGTCTGCGGCTCCAAATACACTTCCAATGTAGACTGGAAACCTGGATTCCTCCGGTCTATCGAGGTCCACCGCTTTTTGGTTGATCGCCCAGGCTCGATAAAAGAGGGAAATCAAACGGTGGTGGAAAACATCGTAAAATGCGGAGAGAGCAAAATCCCGGAAATTGTGAAGACGTTCATAGGCGTATTCGGTGAAATTGATCGGAAGCGGTCCATTGGGACCAAGCAGGCCAAAGAAGCGGACAACCACTTTTGCAGGCCGATGGGCGGTGCCCGGCTGCATGCCTTCAATGGTGGAAGTTGGGAAGGCAAGCTCCACTTTCTGCCCGAGCCGTATGGCATCCTCACGAGGCGAGAGGGACCTTCCGATTCTCGGGAAGTTTTTGAAGTGATTCTCCAAGTCGCGCAGAGCCTTGAAAAAGTCGTGGCCGAATGGACTGGCCTCCAGCTTCTCAAGCACGGACTCCCTTATTGAAGAATTTTTTTTCCTGTTCTCGTCGGCCATCTGAGAATTTCTCCCCGCTGTTTGCTGCAAATTACGGTCTCGGTGAAGGAGTTGATCGCCACGTGCCTGGCAAAAAATTGTTCGAGAACACTGCCAAGAATGAAGACTCCCGTGCCTGCAAAAGCATCCTCATCAAAATTCACTGTGATTTCAAGTCCTCTTGCGAAAGCCACCATTCCCAGACTGGGCACACGTCGCAAAACCGGCCTGCTCTGCACCGAAAGAATTCCATCGATCTGTTTTTGAGCCGAGCGGTCCTCGGGATCCACATAAAGTTTCAACATCTGGCACAGAGCACCGGCATCATTTTTCCCGGAAGATTCGGTGAGGGAGAGGTAATTGAGGGAGAGGTGGCTGATAATTCTCCATGCGGTTTCACCGGTGGCAAAAGAGGGCCTCGGAGAGGTGGGGCCACTGAGACAGGTGATGGATTTGATGGGGCCGTTGACTTCCACCGCAAACTGTGCGGACCGATCTCCCTGGCTCATGGAGACGGGCAGATGTCTGTTGGTGCACAGCACGGAGACTCCGAGTTGCTCAAGTCCGCTCCGGTAGGGGGCTGAGGAGGCATCCGCCAGGGAAATATAGACCTCGCACCCGGAGTATGCGGAGAGTTTTCCGAATCGCTTCTCTCTTTCCGTGGGGTTCCTCATTTTTCTGTGAGTCGTAAAATAGGCCGTGTTTTTTGAGTCGGAGTCCCCGGATCGGTAGAACGAACGGAACTCTTGTTGCTCTCCCGAGGTGGCTCCGTAGCCCGTTACGGATTGGATCTGGTAAACCTCAAAATCGGTCGGCCGGGTTCGATCAACAACCACATGAAACTCCGAAGAACGGTCGTTCAACTCAATCCTGTCCGCCTTTTGCGGGAAGAGGTTGACCACCGGAGTACAATTGAGGGCAAAAAGGGAGGAATTGATTTTGGGGCCAATTTCTGTGTCCACCTTTCTGAGGGCAAAGGCAATTTCCAATCTCTTGCTTTTTAATTCCCGGGTATAGTTTGCGAGGTTGAGGAGTTTGAAGAAAAGAAAACGTTGTGGGAAACTGAAGTATTCCAGCAGGAGCCGATAGCCCTCAAACGTGTTGGGAGCGGGTGGCAGGAGTGCCTCATGGTTCTCCATACCAATCAGGCGAACCGAGCCGGAGGGGAGCGCAGCCCATGGGGATCCGGCAACCGAAGAATCTCTGACCCACAATCCTTCGGAATCCGCAACCCAGTGTTCCATCAAAAGCGCAGGCAGACTGTCCGATCCACGCAGGAAGATTTCGAGGGAGTCGAGCCCGATTTCTGAAAAGTTCAGGTCCGCAGTGGCTTCCAACTGGATTGAGATGGCCGCTTTTGCGCCAGCCTCGGGTGGCAGACCAAGCGAGTGCAGGTTGCGATCAAAGTAGGATGCTTGAACAATTTCAACCGGCCACAGTTTTATTTCGTGGGCGGTGCGATAGACACAACGGGTCGAATCTCCCTTGGAGGCGCGGGTCCGGATCGTGGTGTCACGGGGAATGACGAAGCCACCGATGAGGGATTTGCTTGCGAGGTCGGGATCAAACCGCACCACCGCCATCGAGGGAGTCGGGGCAAGGTATTGAGGAAAGACCGTTTCCAGGAGAGATTGCGTGAACCGCGGAAACTCAGCATCAAGTTTGACCTGGACCCTGGCAGTCAAATACGCAAAGCCCTCAAGCAAACGTTCGACGTAGGGATCCGGACAAATTTCCTTGCCATCCGGATCCAGGGCAAGGCGTCCTGCAATTTTGGGAAACTCCTTTGCGAACTCCCCGGCCATCAACCGGATATGCTGAAGTTCCGTATTATAGCATTCCAAGAAGTTTCTGTCCATAGGGCCTCCTCACTGCACCTCCTGCATCAAAAGTCACACTCCCCGGTTTCCAGATCAATTTGGGTGGAAAGATAAAATTGTTCAGGGAGCGGATTCGCCCACATCATCCCGCGGATTTCAAATCCAATCACGTTGGGGGACGATTTGTTGACCCCAGGTTGAATTTTGACCACAAGAGATTCCTTGAGGATCCTGGGTTCAAATTTGACAATGCACTCGCTGATCTGGTTTTCCAATTCCTGGGGTATCAGGCTGCTGGCGGTGCGACCGCAAAGATCGGGAGTTCCGTAGTTGAGAGTGGATGAGAGCACTTCGGGGAAAAACTCAAACCCATCCGCAGACCGGTGGGAGGGAGAATTCATCAACCAACCCAAATCCCTCAGGACACTTTGACGGTAATGCTGGATGGTCAGAGTTTGCCGATAGAAGGATTCCCTCGGTTTTTCCGGTTCCTGGTCGGTGAGACGATCCAGCAAACAGGGTAAAAACGCTTCCGTTGAAAGGGCACTAGGCATGCGGTTCCTCGGACGGGATGGAAATGGATCGGATTTCCAAGAGCGGAAATTCAGAAGAATTTGTCACCAACTGCCTTTGTCCAAGGCCAAAAATCAAATCCGGGGCCTTCTCGTTCCAGACCGTGGTGCGCGACAACAACACCCGGGAGGAGTCAGAGGTCTCCGAGCCGGAATATCTTGTGGGGATGAAACCGGATGCCGTGCCGCCATTGCTCCACTCAAAACGCGCGGGTGCCCACACGAGGTCCCGCAAATCCTGGGGTTCTTCGAGCGTGACAGAAGAAATCCGATGAAACGGAACCCACCGGTAGCACCCATCGAGAATCACTTCCAAAACCGGACCCAGCCGGGTGTCTCCGTCGGCAATCCACTCCATGGGCTGGTCATTGATGAAGCCCGGCGTGGCCGGAGCCAACTCGAAGGCCATGGCACGTAACTCGTTCGCAGAGGAAAATTCGCCGATTCCCGCCAGGTGGGTTGCTTGAATCAAATGCCCCATCCACGGCTCGGGCTCCCCAAAAACAATCGGGGTCTTCGCACCTGAGAAAATCTCCATTCTAAGAAGCTCACAATCCAACAAAGGGCTGAAGATTTGGGCAAAGAGCTTGGTGTTGATGTCCATGTCCGACAACACGCCGAGCTGGGTTCCTGCTTTATTCCAGTCTCCAAGAACACATTCAATTTGGAAAAGCGCAATTCTGGATGTGGAGTCAGCCGGATTCGAACGGACGGCCTCCTTGGCGGTGGCGAGAGCTTCATCCAGGTTTCCTGCTTTGATGTGTTCTTCCGGCGTCATGGTATTGTGATAAATTCGCAAGTTCTCGGTTCGGGGAAAGGCTCCTGCTGATCGGGCAGGAATGCAGGAAACGCACGCAGGGGAATCGCCGCCCCGGGACCGGGGCGGCGAAAGTTACCCTTCAAGAGCAAAATCAGGCTGATTTATTTGCTTTGACGTCCCACCCGGTCTTGACCGATCCGCCGAGCGTGCCGTCGGATTTTTGAACTTTGTATTGATGTTCGATTTTCGAGAAGTTCAGCTTAAAGCGGTCAACTGGAATCGAGGAGCCATCTTTCGGGGACTCAACATGGTAGTCTGAGACAATCGCGTTGCTCAGGGTGTAGATGCTGTATTCCTGTTGGTCGGTACCTGCCTTGCGGATCGTGAAAGTGGCGGTTCCAACATGGGCACCATCGGCACAAGCCAACATGAGCTTGGGACTGGCCTGACTGTGTTTTGCCACGAACAAAAAGTCGTGAATTTGCACCTTGCCGCCGCCGCTGCCGCCGCCGGTCGAGCTGCTTCCCGGTTGGGTTGCGCCCCAGAAAAATTGATCGATATCAATTTCGTTGGTGTGTTTGGAGTCTTGGCTTTCACCTTCGATATCAGTGAGTTTGAGGAAGTAATCTGAGGCCATGGAATGTGATGTGTTTAGGTTTGTGTTTGGATATTAACTGCAATGTTCAGGGGAAAAACTAATTAGCCACCACTTTTGGCAGAAGGCAGCTTGGTCACAAGGCGCAACGAAACGGTGA
>JBGSVX010000410.1:0-4833 GCA_041752795.1 Terrimicrobiaceae bacterium | reverse complement strand
GGAGCACAGCTGTAGCCCGAAAAATATCGGACCCCCTGTGTTTATCGGCCCTTCAGGCCTTCCGCCGGGGAAGTTAGGTTAGATTGCAATGGCGCGTCCTGTGGGAGTGGGAGATGAAATGTGAACTCGCTGCCTTCGCCGGGGACGGAGGTCAGGCAAATTTTTCCTTTCATCGCCTCGGCCAGTCGTTGGGAAATTGCCAGACCAAGTCCGCTGCCCTCAAAGGGACGGTGCAGCGCGGAGTCGGCCTGGGTAAAAGGTTTGAAGAGAAGGGAAACTGTCTCCAGCGGAATTCCCGGGCCGGTGTCCTTGACCGTAAAATCGAGGCACTCAACGTTTTGAAAGGTTGCGCGTTTGACCTCGAGTGTCACCGATCCAGAGGCAGTGAACTTGATCGCGTTGCCGAGAAGATTGATCAGAATCTGCCGAATCCTGAGTGGATCCCCCGAGATGTCTTCGGGAATGTCTTTTGCAATTTGACATCGAAAATCCAAGCCCTTCTCAGTTGCTGCCCCGCAGATCAAGTCGCAGGTCGAGTTCAGAAGGGACCTGATGGAAACCGTTTCGACCTCCAACCGAAGCTTCCCGTGCTCCATGCTGGAAAAATCGAGGATGTCGTTAACCACTTGCAAGAGATGGGACCCGCTGGCTTTGATCGTTTGTGCAAAGTCGCGTTGAGTGTCATCGAGGGGTGTATCCACCAAGAGGTCGGCGTAACCGAGCACTCCATTAAGAGGCGTGCGGAGTTCATGACTCATCACCGCGAGGAATTCACTCTTGGCCCGATTGGCCGCCTCGGCGCAATCAAGAGCATCCAGCAAACTGCTCTCAAGCGCCTTGCGCTCGGTGATGTCCTCTTTCACGGCAATGTAATGGGCCGCGTGCCCCGACGCATCAAGCACAGGAGAAATGGTGGCCGCCTCCCAAAAAAGCGTGCCATCCTTGCGCTTGTTGTGAAACTGCCCCTGCCAAGTCTTGCCTTGGGTGATTGTTTCCCACAACTGATTATAAAACTCACGGGGCTGCTCTCCAGAATTCAGAAAGCGGGGATTTTTTCCAATGACTTCGTCGGACGAGTAGCCGGTGTTTTTTTCAAAGGCAGAATTTACAAATTCGATTAGTCCGTTCTGATTCGTGATTTCAATGGCACTTCCCGTCTGCTCGACAGCGCGGCGGAGATTGATGAGTTCTTCTTCTGCCGCGTTACGGGCTGCTTCCTTTTCGAAGCTATCCATAGCAAAACTGATATTATCCGCCACTTCGAGCAGGAGGTTGCGGCATTCCGGATCAAATGCATTGTCCAGATCGGAGTAGAGCACAAGCACCGCTCTGGGTTGACCCTTGATTCTCAGGGGAATCCCGGCCGCTGCGACCCACCCATGCGCACTCGCTCGGTCATGCCAGGGTGCCATCAAAGGATCCGTTTGAAAATTGTGACACCAAACCGGTCGGTTTTCGCGAAGGGCAGTGCCACCAGGTCCTCTGCCCGTTGGCAGATCTGCATCCACAGAAATCTGAATACCATCCAGGTAACTGGTTCCTTCTCCATACACTGAGACCCGGGCAACCGAAAGCGAAGAATCCACAACCTTTCCAACCCAAGCCATTTTCAGCCCTCCAACATCCACAACCACCCGACAAATTTCTGCAAACAACTCTTCCTCGGATTTGGTGTTCACAACCGCGTTGTTGCACTGGCTCAGGGCATTATAAAGCCGGGACAGATTTGATATTTTGAGTTCCGATTCCTTGCGCTCGGTGATGTCATCAAAGATGGTGCCGAATTTTCCAGGTGCCGCACGAAAAGCGCTGACCCGAAAGTGGCGCTTGATGGCAGAACTGAAATCTTCAAATTGCTGGCCCTTCCCGGTGGCCACCACCTCACCGTACCGGGCAATCCAGGGAGGTTCCAATCCGGGCAAAACTTCTTTTGCCGTCCGTCCCACTACTCTGGAGGCCTTGAGTCCGGTCAGCCTCTCAAAGGCCGGATTAACGGAGAGGAAGCGGTAATCGATCGGGTTGCCACCTGCATCATAGATCATTTCATGCATGGCAAATCCATTGAGCATGCCATCGAATACCAGTTCGTACGTGTCCTGCGCTTCAGCCCGTTGCTGCTCCGCAGCCAACAAACTTTTGATTATTCCAACCCGTCTGTGGCGATAGAATAATGCCACCAAGCTGGTTGCCAGAGCAATCAGCAGAAACCCGATTACGGCAATTCCGAGCATGCGCGAAAAGGCCTCTTTGCCAATTTCTCCATGGAGGGATGCGTCGCCCACTGAGGCTGACGAAGGCAAGGCGACGAATCCGGTGGCGTGTTCCACGGCGGTGGCATGAGCTGTTTCAATGTCCCGAAATTCTCTTTGGTAAACCCAAAAGCACCCCCAAAAAAAGCCCGCCATGACAATCACAACCCCTGCCCCTGCCAACAGGCGGGCGTTCCGACTCAACCGCAATGGTTTCGCTGTCATGATCCCACATTTGTTTGGTCGGTGGGTGTCATAATTGCTCACGACACATGCCAGACAAAAGTGTGGATCTGATTACCTAACAGGGAGGAGCCCTTCTGGCAACATATCAACTTCGCAGACCGAAGGCGGTCAGACCCAGCCGAGATATCCGATCAGGCCGGCGGCGGCGACAATGATGAGCGGATTGATTTTTGTGGTGGTAAAAATCAGCGTGCAAACAGCCGTGAGAAGGTAGGCGGGCCAACCAGTCTCCGAGGCCCGGAGCATGACATAGCCTGTCGCAAGAACGAGCCCCACCGTAAGTGGAGCGAGACCGTGTTCGACGGCTTTGCGAATTGGGGATTTTTCCGCGCGGGCCCACACCGAACTGATCAAATAAACGAGCACCCCGGCGGGGAAAATCATGCAGGCTGTTGCAGCCAATGCCGCAAGAATGCCGATCAGAGGCCCACCGGCCTGATTTCCTGCCTGATACCCGATCATGGTCACAATGAGCACACTGGGACCGGGGGCCGCCTGGGAAATGGCAAACACATCGGCAAATTGCTGATCGTTTATCCAACCATAAGACTGCACGGATTTGCGGTGCATCTCGGGAATCACCGAATTGCCCCCGCCAATCGACATCAGTGAGAGGGAACAAAAAAGCACCACCACCTGAAAAAATGCCAGTGAGTCGTCTTTCACCCCTTCATCCCTCCATCCTTTTGCCTTTCTCTTGGCCATGCCCACGCGATGCCGAGCGGAGCCAGAATGGCGAGAGTCGCAAGCAGTGGCCACCTGAGGACGCCATTCAGCACAAAGACGGCGGCAAACAATATAATCGGAATAATGCCGCCGAGGCATTTGCGCCCGGTTTTAAATGCCATGGAAAGGGTCAGAGCAATGGCAGCCGCCGTGGCCCCGCGAAGAACGGACTTGAGCTCCGGCACTTCATGAAACCGGAAGTAGGCGTAGGCAAGGCCAATGGCGATCAGGACAGGAATCGCGCAAAGCCCGAAGACAGCAGCCACGGCACCCGGAACCCCACGAAACTTGGTGCCGACAAACACGGCAAGGTTGATTTGATTGGCACCGGGAAGGATCCGGCACATGGTCACCGCACTCAAAAATTCCTCATCCGCCATCCACTTTTTTTCGACAACAACCACCTCCCGGGACCATGCCGACAGTCCCCCGCCAAATGAAGCAAGGGCGATGTGATTGAAGGTCAGCGCCAGTTCGAATAGAGTCGGCTGATTCATTCGTGCCGCAGGTCTTTGTCATGTGGAAAATCGCCTTCGTGGTGTTTGGTGGGGTCAAGGGGATCCGGCGGTTCATAGCGGCTGGAGCCGTCCCAATCTGATTCAAACGTCTCGGAGAGTCGGCCCACGATGGCCGGGTCAGTGATCGTTGCTCCGAGTTCCCGCCTCAAATCGAACGCACTGCGATCGATATTCATCGAGCCGACCAACGCGTGATTGCCATCCGCCAGCAGGAGCTTGGCATGAAGGCGCAGGTTTTTTTGTTTGTGGACTTTGACCCCGAAGCGGCGGAGAACGCGCAATGAGGAGAACGTGTCGAGCACGTCCCAGTCGCTGATTCCATGTTTTCCGCCGCAAAGAATTCTCACGTGAACGCCCCGGCTGGATGCCTCGATCAAACGGTCGAGAATGACCGCATCCACAAATTTGGGGTGCTGCACTTCGAGAGATTTTTCAGCGGCATCAATGAATGCACACATTTGAACGCGGGAGTTCGAATTGCTCCAGAGGAGTCCGGTGGCCGGATCCGGCGACCAGTCACGGTGTTCCCAATCGGCTTGGAAGCCCTCAATCACCTGGGCCACTCGCGCCGGGTCCTGGGTCAGAATCCCGTAATCCCGGGTGAGTGTGAAATATTTTTCGCACAAATTAAATGTCGCAATGAGAGCCGCCTGACCATCCACGACAATGGATTTTTCATGGGTCACATAAAATTTTGGGTTGGCCCATTGGATTTCCACGCCGGCCGCCTTGAACGTGTCAAAGGTGTCATCATTTGCACGATCACCGCCCGAGCGCTTGGGATTCAACATCACGCGAACTGCCACGCCGGCTTCTTTTCGTGCGATCACCGCCGCAATCAGAGAGGGCTCGGTGAACGTAAACTGCTTGATGAAGAGCGACCGTCGGGCCGCATTGATCAATTCTCGGACCGGTGCGACACCATCGTCGGGTTGCACAATCAAATGGGGAACTGCGAGATACATTACAATTCCATCGCAGAAATCGAAGCAACCTTGAAGCAAAATCCCCCGCATTGGCATGATCATAAAAAATCATGTGACACCAGCTTCTCATGGAACGATTGTTGCTTTTCAAAGCAATCCAATCCCACG
>JBGSVX010000409.1:0-5054 GCA_041752795.1 Terrimicrobiaceae bacterium | reverse complement strand
ATAGCCCGAGCATCCGAGATTGAAGTCCATGGCTCCGATGTGTTTGCCAAGCCCCAGTCGGTGTTGAAGAAGACAGGCGGTGGTTGGCAGGAAGTAATCGGGGCTTTGTGTGCAAAAGATCAGATAGTCCACCATGGAGCGGTCGCATTCCGGCTTTGCGAACAGTTTTTCGCAGGCCTGGACCGCCAGGTCGGAGGCGCACTCACCGGGCGCTGCAATCGAACGGCTGCGAATGCCGGTTTTGCTCTCGATTTTCTGCATGTCCCAATCGGGATGCAAAGCTGCCAGATGGTTGTTGGTCAACTGGTGTGCTGGCAGATGACTGGCGATGGATTTGATGTGCGACGAAAGCATGTGGACGGTGGAAAATCAGAACTGAAAGTATAAAAACGGATTGAATGTGCTCACACTCATTCTCCCCGCGCACAATAGCAACAAAACGCATGCCCATGCGAGGGCTGCCACCCGAGTGACCGGCTGGGATGTCTGCCGGGTTGGTTTCGAGAAATGCCTGCGTGCCAGAGGAGCAAAGACAATGACCAAGCCGATGAGCAATGCGGTCATGGAATCATTTTCAAGAAACACGGAATTGTATTCGCTTGCACGCGTGCCGGCTAGAGCCGCCCAAAAGTCGAGGGCATTACCAACAGAGGTGCATCGGAAAAGTACAAAACTCATCAGCACAAGAAACAGGGTCATGGCAATATTCACCAATTCCGGCAGACGTTTTTGAAAGGCCAATCCGAAGGCACGATCCCACATCAAAATCACCCCGTGAAAACATCCGAAGAGGACAAAATTCCAAGCGGCACCATGCCAGAGGCCGCAGAGAATAAAACACGCGCAGAGGCTTGCATAGGTGCGAATCTGCGGAGGGCGCTTTCCGCACAGCGGGTAGTAGAGGTAGTCCCGGATCCATGTCGAAAGTGAGATGTGCCAGCGTTTCCAGAAGTCGGTGAGGCTGGTGGCGAGATACGGGTCGCGGAAATTTTCCGCGAGGCGAAACCCCAGAATTCGCCCCATGCCGATAGCCATGTCTGTGTAACCGGAGAAATCAAAATAGATTTGGAGCGCGAAGCAGGCCAACCCCAACCATGCCGTTGCAGGATCAAGTTGCTCCGCAGGCAGCGCAAAAACACCATCTGCCACCGGTGCCAGCATGTCTGCCAACAACAATTTTTTTGCCAGACCTGTGAGGAACCGGATCAAGCCATCCCGCACATCCACATAGGAGTGGGTGGGTTTGTCTAATTGGTCGGCAATCTCATGATACTTCACAATCGGTCCGGCCAGGAGCTTCGGAAACAGGAACACATAGTTGATGTAGTTCAAAAACGAATCCGCCGGTTTGGCTGTTCGGCGGTGAAGATCCACCAAGTACGTAATTTTTTCGAAGACAATAAACGAAACCCCGAGAGGCAGGGCGATATTTGGAACTGTCAGCAGCGACCGGTCAAACGCTGCAAGCAGGACATTCAAATTCTCAAATGCGAACACTGTGTATTTGGCATAAACCAGCAGGCCCAGATTCGCGACGATGCCCGCCGCCAAACACAATTTCCGGTCCTTGCGATCCCCGGCAATACGTTTTCCCAAAATCCAATCAATCCATGATGAAAGCAGGACAACCCACAGGAACACGGGCTCACTCCACCAATAAAAAATCAGGCTGCCCAGAAGCAGAATCCACGCCCTCGCCGGCAGAAACCAGTAAATGAGGAAAAAAACCGGCAGAAAAACAAAAACAAAAAATGGCGTGGAGAAAAGCATGCTTCGCTCTTTTACCTCTTGCAATAGAGGGGGAGTCGCCATCCCTGCGTGGTATCACATGAGTTCCTCCTCAACTTGCAATGCAGGCAGATCAGGTATTGCAATGGATTTTTTCCACTCATTCGTCGGGTGATATGATCGTCCGTGGTTCACTCCGTCAAGGCTTTCGGTTTTCCTGCCGATGGATTCACAAATGTCTGGTTTCCTGGGAGGGAAATTTGAGATAGTTCCCAACTCGATTGATGAGCACACAACGCAAACAATTTCCTTTTTCTGATTTTGAATCCCGATGGCAGAAGCGCTGGTACGGGCAGGGGGCTTTTGCCACGGCAAATCCCGGTGAAGCGGGGTTTGATGACACGAAACCGAAGTATTATGTTCTCGATATGTTTCCGTATCCAAGCGGGGATGGGTTGCATGTGGGACATGTGGAGGGATATACCGCCACGGACATCGTCTCCCGTGCCAAACGAATGCAGGGCTTCCATGTGCTTCACCCGATGGGGTGGGATGCCTTTGGCCTGCCGGCTGAACAATTTGCGATCCGCACCGGTCGCCATCCCCGCGAGACCACAAACACCAATATTTCGAAATTCCGGGCTCAGCTCCAATCCCTAGGTTTCAGTTACGACTGGTCACGGGAAGTCAGCACGACCCACCCGGAATATTTCCGGTGGACACAATGGATTTTTCTGCAGCTTTACAATGCCTGGTATAATCCCGAAACCCGGAAGGCCGAGCCCATTGCATCCTATCTTGGCAATGATCCCGATTCCGTGCGCCTGACCTATGTGGCTGAGGTGCCGGTGAACTGGTGCCCGGAGCTTGGCACCGTGCTGGCCAATGAGGAAGTGGTTGATGGGAAAAGTGAGGTGGGAGGATTTCCTGTGGAACGCAGGCCGCTGCGTCAGTGGATGCTCCGCATCACGGCGTTTGCGGATCGTTTGTTGGAGGGGTTGGAAAGCCTCTCCTGGCCGGAGGGGGTGAAACTGCTTCAGCGCAATTGGATTGGTCGCAGTGAAGGTGCCAGCGTGAGATTTTCCGTGCTGAATTCGGAATCTCACATTGAGGTTTTCACCACCCGGCCGGATACCCTTTTTGGCGCGACCTACATGGTTCTTTCTCCCGAGCACCCGATTGTTTCCGAAATCACAACGCCCGAATGTTTTGAGCAAGTCGAGGCCTACCGGAAAGAGGTGTCCTCCAAGTCGGACATGGAACGAACCGAACTTTCGAAGGTCAAAACCGGAGTGTTCACCGGCACCTTCGCAATCAATCCGGTCAACGCCGAAAAGATTCCGATCTGGATTGCCGACTATGTGCTCATGGGTTACGGAACGGGTGCCATCATGGCCGTGCCAGCGCATGATGAGCGGGACTTTGAGTTTGCCAAGTCGTTTGGGCTGCCGGTGCTGGAGGTTGTGCGGCCAACATCCTCAGGGGGCACGGGCGTCCCGCCCGTGATCTCAACATCTCCATATTTGGAGAAAGAGAGAGAAATAAAAATCCATGAACGCAACCTGCCCCACTGGCAACAAGACTCCAAATGTTATTTTGTGACATGGCGGCTTGCGGACAGCCTGCCAGCTGAACTCCTGAATCAATGGAAACTTGAAGTCGATGCATGGCTTACTTCCAGACCCTCCCCTCTTTCAGTCGAAGACGAAATCGAGTATCACCGCCTCTTTTCCGACCGGGTTGAGGAGACGCTGGATTCTTCTCTGGGCACCTGCTTGCTCAAGGATGGAAAATTATCCCTCATTGTCGAAAACGCTCTGCGTCATTTTGATGGGGCCCGGTATGATCTGAAGGCTTTCGTTGTGATGCCGAACCATGTTCATGTGCTTTTTGCTCTGAACGCAGGCGAGGATCTGTCCAAGCTTATCCATAGCTGGAAGAGCTTCTCGGCCCATGAAATCAATAAGGCCACCGGACAGGCTGGTGCTGTTTGGCAAGAGGAATACTTTGATCGAATTGTCAGGGATGATGCGCATTTTTCGCGACTGGTCACCTATATTGAGAAAAATCCGGCAAAGGCGGGGTTGAAGGGAATCAAGGCATTCACGGGCGGGACGCCCGTGCCCCCTGTTTGTCCAGAGGCCACATGTTTCTCCGGGGATGGGATTGCTATCAATTCCGGGTTTTTGGATGGGCTTCCCACAGTAGAAGCAAAAGCGGTCATGAATGCCTGGCTCAAGGAAAAGGGAGTTGGCAAAAAGACGGTGACCACCAAACTCCGGGACTGGCTGTTTTCACGTCAGAGATATTGGGGGGAGCCGTTTCCGATTCTCTGGGAAAATGGAAAGCATCAGGCTCTTCCCGAGTCCGAATTGCCAGTGGTTCAGCCGGAGATGAGTGATTTCAAACCGACCGGTACGCCCGAGCCGCCGCTTTCGAAGGCGGTGGAATGGGTTCAATACAGCGAAACGGCCCGCCGGGAAACAAACACGATGCCTCAGTGGGCGGGTTCCTGCTGGTACTATTTGCGGTTCTGTGACGCACGGAATCCGGAACGTTTTGTCGGACGTCAGGCGGAGCAGTATTGGATGTCCACTTCGGAAGGGTGCGGCGGGGTGGATCTCTATGTTGGAGGAACCGAACATGCCGTTCTCCACCTGCTCTATGCCAGATTTTGGCACAAGGCTCTCTTTGACCTTGGTCATGTCAGTTCCACGGAACCTTTCAAGAAGCTGGTGAATCAGGGCATGATTCTTGGGCCGGATGGGCAAAAGATGTCCAAGAGCCGGGGCAATGTTGTTACTCCCGAGCACGTGATATCCGAGTATGGAGCCGACTCGCTGAGGCTCTATGAAATGTTCATGGGCCCCCTTGAGCAAATGAAACCATGGAGCATGAAAGGCGTGGAGGGCGTTTACCGGTTCCTTGCCCGCGTTTGGAGACTGGCCATGCGGGAAAATCAGGAAGGCCAGTGGGAAGTTTCCCCCGACCTCGTGGAGATTGCCCCCACGGAATCGCAAACCCGCGTCCTGCATGCCACGATCAAAAAAGTCACTGAGGATCTTGACGCGATGGCGTTCAACACAGCGATTTCGCAACTCATGGTCTGCACCAATGAGTTCGTGAATCTCTCACCGCGTCCGGTGGAAGCACTCCGGGTCCTGCTTCCCTTGCTCAGCCCCATGGCTTCGCATATTGCCGAAGAGCTTTGGTCTCTCTTAGGTGCAAAATTTTCAGGATTTGAGGGACATGCTTCTACTCAGGCTTGGCCGGCCTATGACCCCGCTATCCTCGAAGTTGAGGAAGTTGAGATGATTGTTCAGGTC
>JBGSVX010000408.1:0-1520 GCA_041752795.1 Terrimicrobiaceae bacterium | reverse complement strand
TATGCGGATCTCACGCTGTGCTCTCCCCAGGTTCTTCTCTGGAGAGCCATGACCCAATGGCTCGGAGGGATGGGAATCCTCGTGCTGTTTGTAGCACTGCTTTCCACGCTGGGTGCCGGAAGCAAATCCCTCCTTCGCCACGAATCGTCGGCGCAGAGCGGCTATGGATTCCACACGCGCATCCGTCAAACAGCCCTCCGGCTCTGGCAGATCTACACCGTTTTGACAGTTGTTTGCATTGGCGGGCTCATTGTTCTTGGCATGACCCCCTTCGATGCAGTGCTACATGCCTTTACCGCGATTTCCACCGGGGGGTTCAGTTCCCGGAATGAGAGCATTGCCTACTATGCGAGTGCCCCGATTGACGCATGGCTCTGTGTTTTTATGGCGCTTGGAGGCATGAGTTTCCTATTGATCGCCTGGCTGCTCCGCGGAGGGTACAATCATGTGCGCAAGGATGATGAACTACGTTTTTATATCGGCATTATCATCCTCTCCACGGCAGTCATTGTCGTGGACCTTGCGGCTCGCATGGACGTGCCATTTCTCCTCGGCCTGCAATACGCTTCGTTTCAGGTTATTTCCATCATGACCACCACCGGGTTCTGCACGACGGACTTTGATCAATGGCCTGCACTTTCAAAGGCTCTGCTTGTGGCTTTGATGTTTGTTGGCGGATGCTCGGGCTCCACGTCTGGAGGAATCAAGGTCAGTCGCGTGGCCATCTTTTTCAAGGCCGCCGGCCAGCAGATGAGAAATTCCTTCCGGCCGAATCAACACATTCCCATCCGGTTGAATGGGGAACCTCTTGAGGACGAGCAGGTATCCCGCGCGATGTTCTTCATTTGCCTTGCGGTGTTTGTCGTGGCGATTGGGACGCTGCTGATCACTATCTTCGAGCCTGATCTGGATCTGCTCAGTGCCTTCACCGCCATGGTGGCGTCCCTGTTCAATGTGGGGCCGGGACTCGGAGAAGTCGGCCCCTCCCGGAATTTCGCATTTTTGAATCATGGCTCGCACGTGCTTCTCGGCCTGGCAATGATTCTAGGTCGCCTCGAATTTTATGGTCTTCTTGCCCTCTTCATTCCTTCCCTCTGGAAGAAGTATTGACCATCCGGCAGACCAGAAGCTCCCATAAACGCCTTTTTGCGAAGAACGCGTATCAGCGCCCCGACGGAAAAAATCCATCCAGAAGCCAGGATGAGTCACGATGAATTTGCCTTCGGTTCAGCTCCAATATCAGGGCAGCACAGACTTTCTCCCGGATCAAACCATTCGGCGAGTCAACCGCCTGCCAAACAGGATCACCGCAGACAAAGCGACCAATAATCCGGCGGAAGGTTCGGGGATTGGGGAAGGATAATAGCCGGGGGTGAAGGTCGTGTTTGAGTTCGGTATCGTGGAGGTCTGTTTCAAGCCGAACAAACCTCCCGTGCCGTCGTACACGAGATCGAACCCGTTGATGACATTCCGGCCGGTGTTCAAAAATTGCTCGCCGTAGGGTGATTGGCTTTCGCTGA
>JBGSVX010000407.1:0-12057 GCA_041752795.1 Terrimicrobiaceae bacterium | reverse complement strand
CCAAATGAAGCAATATTGGAACAAGCATCGGTGTCATGACTTATGAGTCAACGACCCCCTCCCGCTCGGGTGCCTTCGGTGTCATTTATTTTTGCGGCAACACGAGCAAGCCTTCGCCTCCGTTGCACTCCGGCGAAGGCCTTTAGAGGCGCTTGTTCGAAAAGGCACGGCCTGAAGCTGTTTTCAAGTAGCGCTCAAAGTCGAGAGCTTTCTGTCGATCTGAAAATGCAAAGTATGACTTGATGCGCCAGGGAGCATGCTTTGCTGTGTGAACGGACTCGCCACGATTGTGGTGAGCGAGCCGTGATCGGAGATCTTCGGTGAAGCCGACGTAGAAAGAGCCGGGATGAATTTCGCTCTGAAGAATGTAAACGTAAAAAAACGCGGACATGTTCGGGATTGGCGTGCCGAGCCGTAGCCGGGAGGGCCCGTCTTCGCACGTTGTGCTTCGACGCGGCAGCCTTCGCCTCCGTTGCACTCCGGCGAAGGCTGGTTGCGGGGGTAGGATTTGAACCTGCCTTTTCTCCTAGGGAAATGGATCTGGGTGGCACTTTGGAGGATGTTTGAGGTTTAACGATCCGGGCGGGGTGATCGTCTCCACGGTATAGGGACACAGTGAGCAAAACGCACAATTCGGATTTTTCGGTGTTTTTGGTTTGCGTCCCAAAGATCAGATTGACTCCGGGGACCTTCCGCAAATATGGCGTTCCCCGGTTCTCGTCGCTCGCGGTTTCAACGTCGATGCCGCCAAGGTAAAGAAGCTGGTTTTCCTTCAAATCAATTTCAGTTTGAAGTTTCTGGACGCTCAGGATTGGGACCTGATCGCCAGAAATCTTAACCTCTGACAATACGTCCGAATTGCTTTGCTCGATGGACAGGCGGACCACGCCAGAAGGCAAGACGGTTGGGGTCACAGTGAAGCGGAATTCGGCCTGCTTATATTGAACACTGGTTTGGCTTCCGCTGGCGTCTCTAGTCGTGACGGGAATTGGAACCTCCCGACCGCTTGCGAAAGTTGCGGATTTGCCACTTGTCACGCTCAAATTTGGCTGGGCAAGAATCGAAAACCGGCTGTCGACCGAGACGAATTGAGAGAGAATTTGCAAAAATTGCTGGGCCGCGAAATTGCCGCCAAATGTCGTGATGCCGGTTGCAAGATCGTAGGTCAAACTGTTCAACAGATCATTGAAGATGCTGGAATCGTTGCTTCCCAAATCCTCTAGGAAATTGAAAAGGCCGATCTTGTTGGAATTGCCCTTGATCCTTCGCACGATCATGCACCGGACTGTGATTGTGGCCGTATCGAGGTCCATTTGTCGCACGATCTCGGAAAATGCGCTCAGGGCCTGATAATCGGTTCCGTGCAGAATGATTGAATCATTCGTTTCGCCCTGGACGGCTTTGACATCTCCAGGAAGTTGGGGCACGAGCTTTTCAAGGACCTGCTTTGCGGTGGAAAATTTCAACTGAACGTTGAGCAAACTGATTGCCAAAGGTGGGGTTTCCAGTGGAGCACCCTGTGCAGGGCTTGGCGTTTGCGCCTGAATTGGTGCGGCTCCGACAATACCGACATTTGCAGCCGGCGCGGGTTTCTCGGTCTTTGGAGGTTGTCCCAGTTGGGTGAATTTCTTGATCGTGTAAAAGCCGAGGATTGATCCGAGGACTATTGCGAGGATGAGCAACCATTTAATCATATTTTGGGAAAAGTTGAGGCTACAGGTTGAAGATAACCGGCGACCGCCTCGGGGTGCCGCTTCGCTCTGCCGATCAGGTCACAAGGACCGCCAACAAAATCAAAATTTCAAGAATGACGACACCGGCAAGCAGTGGACCGAGAACGGACTTTTTTTGCACTTTGGCAAGTTTGCGCTTTGTCCTGATTCCTTCCAAACGAGCAAATGGCCGAATCAGGGAGTTTGTTTCATAGCAACCGAAAATCCCTTTGTCCTTTGGCACGAAGTGACGCTGCAGCACGGTTCTGCAGTCGTAATCGAATTGCACAGCAAGAATGCCCTTGAACGGGGACATGATGCCAAGGCCGGGAATCCTCCATTTGCTCATATCGCGAAACCTCCAAACGTATTGGACGAGCCGGGCAAACTGGGAGTCGATATTCAGAATGCTCTGACTGATGAAAATGACATCGGTTGCCACTTTGCGGGACTGGGTAAGGAAGACGAGGGTTTCACGAAAGTTTTTGTCAGTGGCTGCATAGTCCCTCGCATTAAAATGAATATGCACTTCGTCCAGGACAACGAGGACAGGCATGTCAGCGGTTCCGCTTGGAGTGTATTTGAAAAACTCGGTAATCTGCCAGTCTTCCAACAGGATCAACTGTTCCCGCTCCAAAATGACACCGTGACGGGTTTTTGCGAGTTCGGCTATGCCGTCCCACTTCAATTCAACGTTCGTGCATACAGTGCCGCCCCGGATGAGGTGCCCCAACATCCTATAAACAGCGGTGTATGTTTTCCCGCCTCCGAGCCGACCCTCAAAGACTTCAATCATGGCGTCAATTCATGGTAGGAACCCAACCCTTGATTACCCTGATTGTGACGGCCAAAATCCAAATTGACATGAGAGCAGCAGCAAGGCCAAAGGCCTCGGTCAGTGGAAATATTGCGTTTGCTACGGCGAAGCCTTGAACGATGGGACCGCTTATCCCGCTTGATTCTATAAGGGTTTGAGCCGTGCCGTCCTGCAGGAAGGCGACCAGACGGACAAGAAGAACAAAGGCGTCATAAACATACGTCACGGCAAAGATCAGGAGAGAACACCAGATCATTAAAGCCCAGTGAATGAACTTTGAAAAATCAACAACCGACTTGATAAGGGTCTCAAAAGTGAGCTTGAGGACGCCCCAAAAGTCAGAAAAAAGTTTTGCAACCGTGTTCATGCGGTTGAGCCCCTAATGATTTGGATGGTCCAAATCCAAGCGAGGATGGCCAAAAGGAATTTGAGGAATTCCCGCCATGCATTGATAATGCCGGAATGAGGCGAAAGGTCGAAAGAGATAGCTCCAAGATATGGGATTGTCGCAGACCAAGAAAGAGCAGAGCCAAATGAAGGCATATTCGGGGAAGGAACGCTTCCAATTGCAGAAACAAGTCCACCTCTTGCAGATTCGGCCATTGTTGCGATTGCCTGCCCCTGTGAGACGGTTTCCTGCCCTAGCCCATCGGGAACAGAAGGAACGGTATAATTGCCTGAAATTGAAGGGAATGACGCGCTGCCGACAATGTCGGAAAGGTTTTGCTGGGCAACGGCGTTTTGAGTCCCTGCGGATGGAGAGCCGCTTGAATAACTGGTAACTTGGCCGGTGCCAGTGTTAACGTAATGCGTTGTTCCATTCGTGCCGGGAACGGTGTAGATCGGTTGCACAGATGGAGACCCACCGGGAGAGGATGGAAGGGTGACGGTGGAGCCAGATTGAACAGGGGAAGAACCACCAAGCGATGTTGTCCCATTGCTCGAAATGCTAACTGTTGGGGGTAAATTGCTTGTTGGCTGGGTATATGTTCCATTGCCGAGGACTTCACCACCGGGGAGGGTTACAGAGGGCAATGTGTCACCAAGATCAATGACATAATCCCCGAGCCGAATTTCATAATCAAAGGATGATTCAGATTCAAATTCCAATGAATAGGAACCGTCAGAGCTTTCGATTTCAGAAACCATTTGCCATTCCCCGCCATCAAATTTCACCCAGAGTTGCAGGTTTGCGCTTGTGATCTTTGCGGCTTCCCATTGTTCGGGAGACATGAAACTTCCTTCGATTGTAACAGTCTGGTCTGTAGAGGGTGGAGTGTTAACAGTGAAAGAATATGTTCCTACTGAGGAATAAAGACTGATTTGTGGGGAATAGCCAGGACGTTGACTTTTCTCAAAAACGTAGAAACCGGCAGGGGAGAATTGATCGCCACCAAACCAAGCAACATAATAGGAAACGACAGAATAAGGGTAGGATGAAAGGGTGTATCCAGAAGGAACAGAGGCTCCAGTAAATTGTCCACTCTGGGTTGAACCGGGAGGAATTATGATAACGCCATAATTGGAGGTCGTGACCGTCCCTCCAAGAGTGTAGTCAATCTGAGCGAATGCACAGAGGGGAAACAGGATTGCAAGAATTAGGAGAAAACTTTTCACAGCTTGAATCCGGTATTGATCGAAGTGAAAAGGACAACGCCGATCATGACACAAATAAGTTTAACCAGAACGACCGTTAAATCGAACTGGTTTGAAGTCATTTCCAAAAGTGCGGTTGCTTGCTCTGGTGTCATAAAAAGGTTTGGCGCGGGAAGACCAACCGGAGGGTGCGCCCCTCCTCCGGTTGGTGCCGCACGGGTCAGCGCACGGACTTGAAAGCGCGGATGATCACACGCACCCCGTAAAGGGCCGCCATGACTGCCACAGCCGCACCAGCGGCCCCAGCAACGTATCCGGCAACGGTCGTGCCAGTGCCTGCGAGATCCAAAGGACCACCGCTTGCAAAGGTCGTTCCGAGAGTTCCAACGGCCACAAGAGCAGCGGGAACGAGTTTCGAGATTTTGTTCTTAAACATTAAAATTCACCTCCTTTCTTTTCGTATTGAGAAATTGTTAAAATCGGTTTCTTGGCTCTGTATCGGTGGCCTCAAGTGGATCAGGGCCGGATGGACCTACCTTTTCGCAGAAGATATGCCCTTGGCGCGGACACCCTTCATTTCGGCAGATCGTTGCTTTTTCGTCATGCCCTTCCATCGGCCCTTGCCGCCTTTTGCGCGTTTGTCGTCCGGCCATTCGTGGCCGCATTTAGGGCACTTGTTCACGCGACGTTCTTCGAGCCGATATACCAGCTCTCCTGATTGTGGAGTTCGATGTTTTGCCCGCGACCGATCCAATCCGGATCCACCGGGCACCGTGCGGAGACCCCGGCGAGATAGTCCGACAGGCGGACCATTGCGATGATTTCCCAGTTGTTCATGCGCGGGCATCCATCGAGACCCCCGCGTGTGATGTCCACGGTCCACCCCTGGACTTCTGCGTTGTATCTGACATGTGCGATTAGTGTTTCCATAGGCTGTCATTTTAGCGCGACGTGCTAGCACGTCAATAAGAATCTGCGAATTCTTTCGACAAAGAAGCAAGAACGTCTCCGTGGCAGGCTTGCGGAGCGCACCAGCACCCTAGCACCTTCCCGCGCAGTTCAGGCAGCGCAGCCATTAGGTGCGGTTGCGTCATTACCCATTCGCGGTATTTGCGGATCACAGTTTCCCGGTCTCCGGATTTCCCGATCTCAAACGGGTTTCCCCATTTCGACGGCCTGCCGATATACACGTCATGCTTGGCCCGCTTGCAATGCACAACATGGCGAACAGGCCGATCCACCGAATCCCTACCCGGTGACGCCTGATGTTGTTCCGACGATTGATTTGCTGATTCCATATTATTTTGATGTTGCGGGTTTATCGGGTTCGGTGATCTGGTTGTTAATCATCGGCATAGTCATATTTTGGCCCGGTATTAACACCCGTTGTTTCGGCCCATGATTTCATGATGATTCCTAGACCATAGAGAGCACCAAATACGCTGATAGCAGCAAGACAGGCAGAACCGATACCAGTAAGAGGGCGGTCAACGATTGGTTGAAAGTCCAATGGTGAGGATGCTAGAAAAATGCTCATGTGGATTTATTGCGCGGGAATTTTGAACGCACGAAGGGAAACAGAGATTCCAAAGAGACCCCACCAGCCAGCAGCGGCAAGAAAGAAGCCAACGGAAATATTTGAGACTATTTCAACAGTTTCCATGAGGCGAAAAGGTAAAGGTGTGCAACATACATCGCGCCGAAGTTGCGAAGCCAAAGAGGAACCATTGGAAGTTTTGCATTTTGAGCAAATGGCAGAAATGAACCGAGGAACGAGGCGAAGCCATAAGGCAAAGGATTGACGATGAGACCGCCAAGGATGGCCTTGCGCAGAGATGAGCGATCAGACCAGAGAACGAGAGCAACGAGCCCAGGGATTCCGAATGCACAAAAGGAACAGGCTAATGCAAAGATAAGGTTTCCGAACTTGGCGAAAGAGAATCCAAGGAGGATTTGCAAAATGATGTTTCCAAACTGCCCGGTGAGAAGATAGAAAGCCGGTTCAGAAACAACAGCGTAGGGAATGAGTTTGGCGAGGTATAGGCCGGGGTCAGCAGTATTTGCAAAGTTGAATCCGGCGATAATGCCGAAGATTGGAAAGCATGGGCGACCAACCAGAAAGAGAAGATTATCAGTGAAACCGGGATAAACAAAAGCAATGTGCGAAATGCACATTAGGACAAATGCCAAAAGCTTGAGCCAGTCCCAAAGGTTGTTTCGTTCCATGGGATCAGCCTTCCCCCTCGTCTTCGTTGTCGCAGTCTTCGATGAAGGAATCGAGGCCGCAGGAACCGCAGATTAGTTCATCGGAATCAGAATCAACCTCGTGATCGGCTCCGCAGTTTGGACATGAAACTAACATGATTTTTGTTTTATGACCGGGATTCCTATGGGTCAAAATGTTTCTGTTTTGCTAAGGACAACGGAAAACAACCAAGAACAATAGAAGCGAATGGAAGACTATTGTTTTTTTTCGCGCTTGTATTTTCTCAGTTCCTGAAACCGAAAAGAAAGGAGACGTGCAAGACTTTCAGCCTGCCATGAAGTAGGAAAAGACTTGCCAAGGGACCAACGATAAACGGTTGCCAGGGGAATTCCTTCACGCTCTGCAATGGTGCAAAGTTTGACTCCTTCTTTCCCAAGAAGTTTGAGCATTTTGCACAGTTGCGCTTTGTGTTGGCAATATCCCCTTTCCTTTTTGGTGCTGGGAATCTCTGGAAAAAAATCAGTTGGAATTTGTATTTGCATCGAACAGGAATTTTTTGATTTTGCCTTTACTGGAAATTGCAGAGTGACCGACAGCACGGAGGATTTCTTCCGTAGTCATTGGTTCGGGGTCTTCGCCGCCGACAAGGTGGACGTCTCCGAGCTTTCCCCAGAACCGACCGACATTTAGGAAATCCTCTGGAACCTCCTTTTGATGGGGCTTAGAAGCATGCTTTGAGGCGTAGCGTTGCGCGGCCTCTGCGTTCTTAAGAGCTTCCCAACAGACACCGGCGCGGAGGTGTTTTTCATCGCCGCTGGCAACGGTTTTATACCAAGCGAGAGAGGCCTTTTCTTGGATTTTTTCATTCGTCCAATAAAAAAAGGAGGTGTGACTTTTGTTTTTCCGAGTTCGCCGTTTTTTGACAAGTGGACCGAAAAGGGAAAGGTCTAGGTTCAATAAAAAGTGGAAGTGCGGGGCTCCTCTTTGTTGGAATTCGAGAAACCAAATTCCCGCAATTTTTGGATATCGATAAGAAAGTTTCATTTTGAAACTTTTGAGATCGTCTTTGACTTGGCGACCATCGCGAGGGAATTCAGAGGGATAAGTGATTGTCAGCATGGAATGGAAATCCAAATTGCAGTTCTTACACCAGTGCAGAAGGTTGTAACGGGCCTGATGGCTGAATTCAGTGATAACCGCACCGGACTTGCGTCCTGCGAATGGGAAATCATCAACAGTCTGTTTCACCACAACCCAATCCCGACGATATTTGTAAACTGCAATTGCTCGAAGGTCCTTCCCGACATTCAAAACATGTTCGGTCAGGGCGCAAACTCCGGTATCTGAAAGCCGGTTTTCTGCAAATATAGTGGGGTTGACAAGCCGCGTTCCGCGATCCGCCGCCGCCGCCCCTCCTTCGTCGGGGCATGCGGCAGGCGAAACGGGATTGCTCATTTTGATTACTTGGAGGTTGTTTTGGCGGGTTCGAATACGTCTTTTCCTTCAATTCTCAGAACTTCTCCGGAGAATCCCAGGGAACTGTCCCATTCGAACTGTTGGATTCGGTCAATGGATGCTGTGATGACGCAGTCCCTGATGTTTGATTGGTCATGAGGACCGGCAACGCGATCATCAAGGGGAATTGACAACTTGACCATTGTCTTAAGCCTCTTTTCGGGGTCTTTATCGACCACGTGAAGGGTTCGAGTTGTCTTGTCCTCTCCGGTTTTTTTGTCTTTGTATTTTTTGACTTCGTCATCGATCACTAACGCTAGGATTTTCATTTTTTATTTCTTTCTGATTTTTGGTTTTTCGGCTGATGAGTTGTCCGGTTCCGTTCGCCGTTGCGGTTCCGGTTTTTCTCCCATAAGGGAAAATTCTTGTTTGTGCGGAATAGGTCATTCCCTCGCCCAATCTTTGGATTACAATTTTAATCATTTTTTCCTTTCAGCAGTTTTTTGAGGTGGAACTTGAGCACAAAAAAAACGTCCTTCCATTCATAGACGCGGGGGGTGTTGTCTTTGAGATCCGAAAGGAACCGACTCAAAATGCGGTAGTCCCAAACCATTTCACGGGGCATATATTGGAGAGTCCTGAGCATTAGCGGGGTGACTTTCTCCAAGGTTTCACAAAGGTCTTTGTAATCCTCTGGCCTTAGTTCAATTCGGTATCTCATAGGTTAAAAGGTGTGGTGCAAGTTGTTGGAAAGGTGCGCGTGCCTCTGGGTTCCGCTTTCGCTCTGCCGATCTGCGGAAACGATTTGCTGGAACGGGTGCAAAGGTCAGCAAACGCCACGCCAAAGGCCCCCCTGCCCCCTCCTGCCTTTGGCATGGCGTTTGCTCGACGGGCTGGACACATTTTGCAGGGACCAAGGACCCACCCGCCCCCGGCGCGGTGGGTCCTAGTTTGCCGCCGGAGGCGGTTCCCCCCCCCGAGGACTATGAGGGGGGGGGAAGAAAAAAGGGGATGAATGCCACGGAGAGATGACCATGAAGAGGCATCGCGCATAGTTGGGGCCGCAATCGCTTCGCTCATGGCTCGTTTTTCAGGGCAAGAGTGCGCTGAACCCCTTCTTGAATTTCTGTGATCGTCGCGGGTTTTGGCTCTGGTTGTAGAGCGTCCCTCAATGTGACGGCCTGAGACGTAAGAGCTTGTCTCCATGCGGATGTCAGGCGATTTGCTATAACATCAAGCCTTGAGATTGTGCTTGTTGCATCAGCCCGGAGAGAAGGATTCAAAGCGGTTTTTTCGCGCTCCCGATATTCCTCCCGCATTGCTGCAATTGCCCAGCCAAGGCGTTCGATGTCTCTGCTGTGAAGATCCAATTCTAGGGTAATCTTCATGGGTTGAGGGTTTTGTGTATTGCTTCACGGACTTCGGAGGGAGAGCGACGAGAGCGGAGGAGGAGGACGATCAAGGCTTGATAATCAGCCTGTGAAAGAGTCAGGGCTGGACCGTTGATGAAGTGCAGAAGGATTGACAAAGTTTCCCGGCCTTTTGCGGTTCGCGCCAAGGACCAAGCGAAAGCGGCGGGATCGAGATCGTGAGGAAGCATCATGACAGGCTGATTTTTGAGGCTTTAACGAGATCAACAAAGATGCGGCCACGCTTCCGAAACTGGACGAATGGCAAATGTTGAAAGCCGGGTTTCTTGCGAAGTGCGCGGTTTGCGTAAACTCTGGAGGTCCTCAGTGTCCATGGGGACCGGCCCGACTCGACCCATTCAGTTAGGAGTTGATATTTCATTTGTTTATGCGGGCCTAAAGGGCTTGGGTGTGAAGTAGGAGCTTCTGATTTGTTTGACGTTCCTCAAATGGGTAGTCGTTCCAATGTGAAACGGCGGTTTCAAGACCGCTGCGCAATAAGTGGAGGGCCACTTGCAAGAGATGCATTTCTTGTTCATCGAATTCGATTGTTTTCATCTGATTGAATCCTCCCATGATTGCCTGATGTGGCGTAAGGCGGAGACAGAGGCACGCAGATCACAACGATATGCACGATGGGAATGCCTGATTTTCCAAAGTCGGATGATCTCGTTACGGAGACCGAATTCGATGGCAACACTTTGAGGAGCGGAAATATCAATTTTCATGGCTGGGTTATTTGGTTGATTTTTGGGTGTTAACACCCCGACGGAAGTCGTTAACACCCGTGCGGAGAAGTTCGCGGACAATGTAGGAAACTGAGCGATCCTTATTTTTTGCGAGTTGTTGGATTTTTTGTTTTAGGTCGGCGTCGATTTTCGCCGATAACGGAATGATCCTCTTTGTTTGCATAGGTTGAATATCCGAGTTGTAGGAGTTGTTTGACTGCGTCACTGATCGTTGCAAGGCCATGATGATTTTTGAAAGCTTCCACATCGGCGGCAAGTTCTGCATCAACCCATGAGTTGATTTGGTGCTTTCCGTCTGCTCTCTTCCGTGGCATGTGTAGAAGGTGATACATGGTGTTAACACCTTCAAGAAATAAATGTTTTTTTATTTTTGTGCCGGCATACTTGTTTGGCACGGTTTCTGCTAACTAAATTATCGTACCAAGTACGTTTTTATTTTGGTTTGGCATGGTTTTTGCTTTGTCACGCCAGCCGAGATTTTTCATTTTTCATTGAAAGGTGATCCAGGCTTAATGAGGCCATGAGAATTTGCCCGAGTTGCGCTACTGCAGTAAAAGACGATTCGCGCAGGAGTTGCCCAAGTTGCTACGGCATTTTGAAATCCGAGAAACAAGCGCACCCCCAACAAATTACGCATTTTGCCAAACCGACATTTGTGCCAGCGGAAAAGGATCCAATGGAAACGGCGATGTTGATTTGCCTTTGTCTGTCAACTGTTCCGTTCCTTGGATTCCTGATGATTATGCCATGCACCGTGATGGGGGTCATCTTGTTGACAAGAAACAAAATCCCCCTTGGAATCATTGGCTTGGTAGGAGGCCCATTGATTGCTGCAGCTGGTTTTGTAGCTTTCAGTTGCTTTATGGGGTTGATTGGAATGGGAGCTGCAGCCAACAATTTACAGCTTCCACCACTGCCTCGATAGTTTGTCAGTAACAGCGCGTGCATAATTTGAATGCACCATTTGCGGGGTTGAGTGGCCGAGCTGATGCGCAGTTTTCCCGGCGTCCTGGCATATCGCGAGATGATACGAGGCGAAGGAATGCCGGAGGCAGTTTTGCGGCCACCTAGGCCAACCAAGGAGTTCACAGAGTCTATGCCGTGCAGCTTCGAATCCTTTTTCACCAATTGGGACAACGGGACCGGACTTGTCGCCCGGCAAATGCCTGATGAGTGCCGGGCACATGGAAACGAACCTTTGATGCATGCCCTTTGTTTTCTTGATTACATCCGGACCGATGAATATTTGCTTTTCCCTTCGATTTACAGCGTCCCAATTGAGTCGTTGGGTCTCTGCAGTGCGCAGACCAGCAAAGGCCCCCAGAACGGCCCACGCTCGCAGGAATGACGGCATTTCACTTGCTAGGACATCGCGCATTTGATCAGGAGTAAGAATTGCTTTGCTCGGCCTGCCCTTTTGCTCGGGCTCCATTTGGTCAAATGGATTTTCCTTGAGGATCATGTATCGAACGGCCCATCGGTAGAGACCACGACATTCAGAGAAGACACCAAAGCGGGACCGCTGGGAGAGAACAAGTGTTTCAAGCCATGTTTTGACCTCCCAAGGTGACACGTCATTGCAGGGTTTGACTCCGAATTTGGACGAAAACTTCCCTAGACGGTTGCGCAAAATGCGAAATGCTTCGGGATCCTGCTTTGCCTCTTTCTCCTTTTGGTAAAGTGCCACCAGTTCAGAGACGAGCATTCCAGCGCCCCCCGAGCGAGCAGTAAGAGCAACGGCTTTGCCTTGCGCGGATTCAAGGTTTTTTTCGGCCAGCCATTTCTCAGCCTCCCCCAGATCAGGGAAGCTGGGACGGTATCTTTTCCCTTTTGCGAGGCTTTCTGGAACGGTGATTTCCCATGTTCCCCGGTCTGGCCGGTACTTGGGAATGAGTTGAGACCAACGCTTTTTTCGGTTCACCAAGCCGTTTTGGTGGCGGTTTGGTGGAGATTCAAGGAAATTCCGTTGTCTTCCGTTGTTTTCCGTTGTTGTCGATTGTCTTGCCGGAACCCCTATTTTGCTGGGTGTTTTGGCTTTTTGGGAACTTTGCCCCGAGTGGGGAAAGTGGTTGCGGGGGTAGGATTTGAACCTACGACCTTCAGGTTATGAGCC
>JBGSVX010000406.1:0-9666 GCA_041752795.1 Terrimicrobiaceae bacterium | reverse complement strand
CTACAAGGGACATCGTCCCCGATGTCCATTCTTCATCAACGCGGCCTGCCCGCAGCGCTGGAGCGTGACACCTGCGGCGATGTGATGCCGCCACTTGTCTTAAAGTTTGAAGGAATTCGGAGATGCGGAAATCAGAAAGAGACTCGGTGGGGGAAGGCGGGTTTGAAAACTCTGAACCAAGGTCAACGGCAGAAAAACTGGATGCCTGTCCATTGGATAATTATGAAAATCAACGCTCTCTTCCGTGAAATCTTGCATTCCATACGGTTTTTGGTTCCCCTGTCCTGCTATGGATAAGCACAAAACCGAGGCGCGTGCCTGTCCTGTTCGGTCGCATCGGGAATCATGAAACGGTTCGGAACGTTGTTTGGCCGGGAGGTTTCCAGGACGCTGCGCCAGCCGCTCGCCTATGTCGTGATGTTTTTCTTTTTGATTCTCACAGGCATCAATTTTCAGGCGGGGGTGGTCGCCATGAATGCCGAGCCGGGAACGGTTTCTGCCGTGGAGGCATTTTTTAATTCGCTGCTGTTCTGGTTTCCATTTTTGTTGGTGTTTCCGCTGCTGACCATGCGGCTTTTCAGCGAGGAGTATAAATTGGGGACAATTGAAACGCTGATGACTGCCCCGGTTGGTGATGCGGAGGTTGTGCTGGCCAAGTATTTCGGAGCGCTGGTTTTTTACGCTGTGCTGTGGCTTCCTTCGCTTTTGTATTTTGGAATTTTTTGGTGGGTGACCGGTCAGCCCTCGTTTGAGTCCCTTGGTTCGCTGCTCGGGGCCTATGCCATGCTCGCGCTGGCCGGCATGTTTTATGTGGCCATCGGTTGCCTGGCTTCCGCTCTCACCGACAATCAGATCATCGCAGGAGTGGCCGCGTTTGCATTGATCTGTGTGATGTTTTTCCTCGGGCTGCTTTGGTTCTTTTTCCCCAGCGCGAGCCCCGCTCTGCAATCCGTCGCGTATTACGTGTCCACGATCCAGCACATGGCCGATTTTTCGCGCGGGGTGTTTGATTCGAGGCCGCTGGTTTTTTACCCGAGCCTGACGCTTTTTGTTCTGTTTCTCACCTATCACGCGTTGCAATACCGGAGGTGGAAAACATGAAATCCCGGTTCTGGATCCGCACAAATGTGGCCATCCAAATTGCAGCGGCTCTGGTCGCTCTGGTGGCGGTTAATGTCATCGGCTTCGAGTTTCACGGACGCGCTGACTTCTCGCGCTCCCAAAAATTCGCGCTCTCGGGCCAAACGAAGCGGGTCATACGCGAACTGGAAAAGCCCCTAAAAATCACTGTGTTTTTCTCGCGAACAACAATTTCGCCGGTGAGCAGTTTGTATCCGGACGTTCGGAATTTGCTGAATGAATTTGTGTTTTCCGGACGTCAAAAAATTGAGGTGGAATACGTGGATCCTGTACGCGAACTGACCCGCGCGCGGGAAATTCAAGCGCGTCACAAATTCCGGGCGGATGAAAATGTGATCATCCTGGAATACGATGGGCGCACGGCCTTTTTGCCTGTGGCCCAGATGGCGGACTTTGATCTGGCGGCACTGGCTGCGGGCGGCGAGCCTCGTCTGCTGGCATTCAAAGGCGAGGCCGCTTTGACCTCGGCCATGCTCGGGCTCGTGGACCCCGAAAAAAAGAAGGTCTATTTTTTGCAGGGTAATGGCGAACCCGGCATGGGAGCCGACTCTCCACTTTCGGTATTCCGGGATTACATCTCACGCCAAAATGTCACTGCCGAGCAACTCAACCCCTCCGCGCTGGATGCCATCCCGGGAGATGCAGCCGCCGTTTTTCTCGTTGCGCCCACCACCGATCTGGAGGAGCGCACGGCACGCCTTTTGGAAGATTATTGGAAAAATGATGGCAAGCTCCTCATCCTGCTCGAGCCCACGGCTCTGACTCCACGTTTGGATGAACTCTGCGCACGCACCGGCCTTCGACCAAGGAAAGACCGGGTCCTTCGCACCGTACGACTCGGATTTGCCACGGGAATTCTCAAAGAAGTGACTGCAGATTTTTCTCAAGACAGTCAGATCACCAAACGCCTCGCAGGCATGACCCTTTTTCTCCCGGGCCAAACCCGTTCGATTGCGCTCGAACCAGCCGATGGGGTCACACTCAAACCTTTGCTTCAGCCGCTGGAAGAATTTTGGGGCGAAACCGATCACGTGGTTGATGAACAAACCGGCGTGCGATACGACGAAGGCCGCGATGCGGGACAACCTCTGTTTGTGGGTGCGACTGCGGCTGAGGGCGGGCTCAGTGATGACCGGGTGCAAGTCGAAACTGGGAAGCTCGTCCTTGTCGGCAATGCCGGCTTCGCCTTGGATGCGGCCATCTCCTCTCAAGGCCTCGATTTTTTGGTCAGTGCCACCCACTGGCTGCTTGAGCGCGGACATCTCGCCGGCGTCGCACCCAAACCCGCCAGATATTTTGCTCTCAATCTTTCTGACCGCCAACTCGGCCTGCTTTCCTCACTTGTCCTTGTTGCGATGCCTGGAGCAGCCGCTCTGATGGCTGTTTTTGTCGCCCTGCGTAGAAGAGCATGAATCGCTGGTTTACTGTCCTGACTCTCCTGCTCGCAGCAGGCGCTCTCGCCACAGCGATCAGCCTGAAAAGTTGTTTGCCGTCCTCCCGCGGTAATGACGGATTTGTGCTGGATTTGGAGCCCAGCTCGGTGAAACGCATCCGCATTCAATCCGGCACCGATCCCATCGAACTCAGACGAAAAGGCGCCGGTTGGCAATTCCATGCCGGGAAAATCAGGGACCAAGCCAATCCAGCAATCGCCGAGACTCTCCTTAAAACGGCAGCTCTGATGATTTATCATGACAAAATTGCGGGCGGTGAGATTCAGGGCCGTGACGATCTCTCCGAGTTCGGGGTTCGGTCACCGAAGCGCTGGATCGAATTTGATGGCCCGCGTCCTGCGAAAATTTTGTTTGGAAAAGACTCCGCGATGGAGGGGCGGATTTATGCGCGGGTAGATGGCTCGAACGACATTTTTTTGGTGGATGATACCCTCGCGCGCATGGCGGACAGTGAGCCGACGGCCTTTCGGGATCCCGTGTTGTGTTCTATTGATCCGTCCCAAGTGGACCGCGTGATTTTGCGGAGCGGACCCGGTGCCGAAACCGAAATCCAACGCGACGCCTCGGGGTGGAAGATCACAAAACCCCTCTCCGCGCCGGCCGACCCGGACCTCATTCAAAAATTTCTCAGGGACCTGCTTGGCACCCCGCTGGTGGGAATTGTTGGGGATGACACCGGGGATCTAGGAGTTCACGGAATTCAGGAGGGGAAAAACGAAGTGGCCCTTTTTGTGGAAGGCCGGGAAACTCCGCTGCTTGTGCGGTTCGGCCTCTCACCAGAATCGAAACCCGGGACCGTGCTGGCACAATTCACCGGTCGTGACATCATTGCAAACCTGCCATCCAAGGCCAAAGATTTTCTCAATGTCGGGCCGGACGACCTCCGGGACCGCCGACTCCTGCCCGTTGACCTCGACATGGTCGATCTCATCCGGGTCACTGAAAAGGGAACTTCGTTTGACATCCGCCGCTCGGCAGAGGATTGGGAGATTGTGCAAAATGACCGGAAAATCCCAGTGAGCCCGGCAGCCATCCAAACCGCTGTCGACGCGCTCGCCCAAACAAAATCAACCGAATTCCTCCGCAAGGAACCGTCAGAAATTTCCCTGTCGATCGAGTTTTTCTCGGTGCTGAGTGAAAACACCCCGGAGACGACAGCCGGTGAACGCCTGGTCGCTGGCATCAGCTTTGGCGAACCCACGGACGGAGTTCTTGAGGCCGTGGTGTCCGGTCGGCCGGGTGGGGTCAGCGTTTCCCCCAATATCCTGAATGCCATCCCCGGCGATCCCTCCTCATGGGCGCTTCCCATCTCGAAGGGACCGGATGGAAACTAATCAGGATGTCATGAAGGGGATTTATGGGGCCTAGCTTTTCGACTGGCAGGCACAGGGTCCTGGCCCTTCTGATCGCAATCAATGTGGCGGTTTTTGTTCTTCAGAGCATTGCCACCCCGGAGCGCGAACTATGGCTCATCCAGGTTTTCGGTCTCAGCATCGGGGGTTTGGAAACAGGAGGATGGTGGGAGTTTTTAACCCATGCCTTCCTCCATGGAAACTTCCTGCACCTGGCCCTCAACATGATCAGCCTCTTTTTTGCAGGCCGCATCGTGGATGAGGAAGTCGGCGAAACAAAGTTTCTCATCCTCTATCTCCTCGGTGCCATCGGAGGCGGAGTCGCTCAGATGATTGCCGGGCCACCCGAGATCCGTCTCATCGGAGCCTCCGGGGCTGTCTTTGCTGTGATGATTGCTTTCACAACAATCTACCGCGAACAGGAAATTCTCGCCCTCGTCTTTTTTGTTATTCCGCTGCGCTTCCGCGCAAAATTCCTGGCATGGGGGCTCGTCGGCTTCACAGTTATCGCCATCATCTTTGGCATCGAACCATGGATCGGTCACGCCGCCCACCTCGGAGGCGCAATCACCGGATATCTTTTTGCCCGAGTGCTCGGATTCGGAAAAGTAACCCCTCCGGAACGCTGGCTTCACCGCCTCACGCACCGATAGCAAGATCCCACATTTCATTTTTTCTTGAAATCTATGAATTAATGGATATCAAGGGCTGGTATGTCACAATCCGTGGTCACAGCGATTGATGAGAAAGAGAAACTTTCCGATCTGGAGGTGGAGGCAATTGAGATGTTCATCAACTTCCTGAAACTCATCGGGCTTCCAAAATCCGTGGGAGAAATTTACGGTCTGCTTTTTGTGTCTCCCCGGCCGCTGGCGATGGACACAATCATCGAGCGTCTGGACATCAGCCTTGGGGCGGCGAGTCAGGGCCTGAAATTGTTGAGAAATCTGGGGGCCGTAAAAGCGGTCTATTCTCCCGGTGACCGCAGGGACCACTACATTGCCGACTTGGAACTCAGCAAATTTGCGACGGTTTTCATTAAGGAAGAACTCATGCCTCGAATGGACCGTGGAATGGAACGCATCAAGCGCATGGAAGAAATTCTTCCAACACTGAGTCCAGCAGACCGCAAGGCCACCGAAGCCCGAATCGAGCGACTTCGCCACTGGCTCGACAAGGGTCAAAAAATGCTGCCCTGGATCATGAAATTCCTGCTCAGATAGCACACGCTGACGCAAAAACGTCACAAACCGCAAAAAATGCGGAAAAAAAACATTTTAAAGCCGCTAATTGGTTTCGATTTCACGCGAATGACCACGGGCGGCAGCCTGCCCGGATCACAACGTGAAGGGATTCCGTCCCCGGCGGCCACGTGTTAGAAGTTGGCCCCGCCGCATTGAATTTTTGAATTCTGAGTGGAATCTACCACACGCGGGGCTCACAAAAAATCCAAAGGGAGCTGATAAAAAAGATGACCCCCTTCCTGCGGCTTGCGATTGCGAATGACCTTTATGTCAGCGCATGGGAAATAAAAAAAGCCGCACTGAAGTGCCAGCATCCAGATTGGTTTATCACTTCTGCACGTTTGGCTAATCCACGGAATTTGCGAAAAGCCGAGAATTATGAGCAATGGAAATTCCTCATCTAAGCGTGCACTCATTTGCGGAGTGAGCGGTCAGGATGGTTCGTATCTGGCGCACCACCTGCTTTCCCTGGGTTACGAAGTGTTTGGCACATCCCGTGATGTGGCAACATCCGGATTCGGGAATTTGGACCGTCTGGGGATTCGGGAAAAGATTCAGTTGGTCTCCATGGCGCCGAATGATTTTCGAAGCGTCCTCGGCGTGGTTGACAGCACGGTGCCGCAAGAAATCTACAATCTATCGGGTCAGAGCTCCGTGGGTTTGTCCTTTCAACAGCCGGTGGAGACCTTGGAGAGCATGCTTACGGCCACGGTTAATATTCTCGAAGCGATTCGATTTTTGAAGAAGCCGGTGAGATTTTATAATGCGTGTTCGGCGGAGTGTTTCGGAAACACCGGGGACGTCCCGGCTAATGAGGAGACCCCCTTCCGGCCACGAAGTCCCTATGGGGTTGCCAAGGCGGCTGCCTTTTGGCAGGTGGCGAACTATCGTGAGGCCTACGGACTTTTTGCCTGCTCGGGAATTCTTTTTAATCACGAATCTCCGCTGCGGCCGGAACGTTTCGTGGTTTCGAAAATTGTTCATGGAGCCAGGCGGATAGTGGGCGGGGATACCAAAAAACTCGTCCTTGGAAATTTGGATGTTTCGCGTGATTGGGGCTGGGCTCCGGAATATGTTCAGGCCATGCACCGAATGGTTCATTCGGACTTGCCGCAGGATTTTGTGATAGCTACAGGAAAAACTCATTCCCTTGCTGATTTCGCCAAGGCTGTCTTCCTGGAATTTGGATTGAATTGGGAAGACCATGTTGAGATAGATCCTGCGTTGATGCGTCCAAGTGACATTGCAGCCAATCGCGCCGATCCGTCGCAGGCCAGTAAAGTTCTTGGCTGGCGTGCTAAGCTCGGTCTTCAGGAACTTGCAGGAAAATTGGCGGCGGGTGATTTGTTTTGAGCGCGACCAGAGGAAACACATTGCAACCATGAAAACCAGTAACCCTGCCAATGAGCATACTGGGACCGGTGCGCCCGGTTGGCTTGACATTCTGGGGATGTTTCGTCTGATGTGCCCGGCTTGCCTTGACCATTAAAATATCTGCACTTTTGAATAAAGATTTCCATCTCGAGCAATCCGTTCGGAATTCCCGGTTTGAAGTTGGCATCTGCTTTCTCCTGCTCTTCGGGTGGTATTGGGTTGCTTCGCAATGGTTTCACCTCCGACCCGGACGCGACATGTGGACTTACCATGCCTACTTTCGGGACATGTTTAACATCAACCCCGAAGTCCCTTTGGTGATGTTGTTTCGAACGCCGCTGACCCCGATTTTTTATGGGATCTCCTTCGATCTTTTTGGCAAGGAGGGAATTCCTGTCATTTTGGCACTCCTGTATGCTGGCACGGCAGCAACCATTTTTTATGTGATGCTCAATTTGGGACGGTTCGCTGCATGGATGACAGTTCTCCTTTTGGCGGCCAACATGTGGTATTTCCGGTGTTTTAATTCCGTTGGCTCCGAAACAATGCAGACGGTTCTGGTCTGTGTTTGGTTTGCCATGGCATTTTTCGCGATGAAATCCCGGCGGGTGATCCCGTGGGTTATGCTTGCTGTGGTCGTCGTGTTGTTGGTCTTGAACCGACCTGGAAACCAGACTTTTGCACTCAGTTTTCTTTTACCCTTTTTCGTGTTTTCTGCAGGCTGGAGGCGGAGGGTTGTTCTGGCCGTAGTTTTTCTTGCGGTGTATCTGGCTGGTCACCTTGGATACGCCTCACTGAATGCCGCAAGATATGGTTACTTTGCGATTGCAAAACTTGGGAATGCGCACATGCCATTTTACCGGCTCTTCGTGCAAGAGCGGCTGATTCGACCCGAGAATGGTCCTGCCTCACGACGCCTGGCAGATTTTGTGAGCGAGAAAATTCTGACGATCCCGGTTTTTCAAGAACACGAAATCACCGAGGAAACCTTTTTCCGGTATTCCAGCCAGCGGATGTTCAATGCCCTGCTTGCAGCCCTCCAGGCCGAAGCGCGAGAGGACGGGGAATTTTCCCTGAACCAAGATTATGTCATTCTGAGGAAGGCCGCCGTCGAAGCCTTGCTCGCCGACCCGGTGGGTTCCATTCAACGCTTCACCGACCATCTTTTGACGGTCTTTCGCTATAGTTATGACAAACCATTTAAGATCAGTAATCTGAATGCCATTTCCCAAGAATGGAGGGCAGAAGCTAAAACCCGGTTTGCGCGGTATACGGACCTTGGACTCCCTCTTCCAGATGGACAGGAATTCCTGCCCGGAACGCCCATGTATCTCGCGAGGGACTCACCCGGTGAAGGCACATGGTTTGGATGGCACGTTTTAGCAAGGTCCTGGGATGTGGTTGATGTCGGCCCGCCGAGCCCGCAAGCTAAGACAATTTTTAAGATCAGCCACCACCTGATTCCCAATTATTACTGGTTTGCTTTGGCCGGTTTGCTTTGGGTTGGTGCCTGGTTCATGGGTCAGAGAGATTTTCGAATCCCCATCCTGGCGACCATCGCACTTTTCAGTTTGTGTGTTTCCCTGTTTGGTTCCTTGCAGTGGGACTTCCGGTGTCCATTCGATCCGGTCTTCACATCTTTTGTTGTTGGGGGGGCGGCGGTGTTTGTTGCGGGGCTTTCCTCTCGCTTGAGATGGTTTCAGAATCATGGGAATCCTTTAGAGCCTCCGGTTTAATCCGCATTTGAAATGGACGGAACGGAAGGCCAGAGGGGAACACAAGGCAGGGCTGGGGGAAGTTGGAAAATGCATGCCTCACAAACTGAGGAGTTTCCAAATCCGGAGCCCAAAGAATCAGTGAGTTGTCCTCCTGCCAAACTGTTGCTGTTTTAAAAATCCCATCTTCTCCGGCGAGTTCAAACGGTGATTTTTCAGGAGGCTTCGGAGAAACAAATCGAATATCCGGCTCAGCGAAAACCATTTTGCAGAGACCCGTGGATTTTTGTGCGCTGACACTCACAGAATTTGTCTCTTCCTGCCTGCCTAGGTAAATTTGACGAAAAACTGACTCCGCGATCCGGATGCCGAGTGGAATTTTGTCTGTGGGGTGAATATCCAATTCTTCGCCGAGATCAATTGTGCAGATTAAATGAGTTCCCGGCAGACCCTCCACGGCTACGGCTTGGGCCTCCCGGATGTGGGCCCATGCACGGCCTGTGGAATCCTCAGGGGCTCCAAAGCGTGGCAATTGAACTACAAAAAATGGCAGCGAGGTGCTTGCGAAGTTTTTCCGCCAATCCCGAATGAGATAATTCAGTTTTTGAGAGTATTGCTCCGGATTCGTGGTATTGGCTTCACCCTGATACCAAAGAATGCCCCGAAGACCCATTCCGCCCAGGGGTTTGACCATCCCTTCATAGGCACCTCCGGGGGGAATTTGAATGTTGCCAGGCACATTCCGTGCCGTCCAACCGCGATCTTTCGGGATCCATGCTTCTATTGGGCTGCCGCTCCACGTGGCATTGAGAATCCCCTGGGGTCTGCCAGTCCGCATGGCGACTTCACGGGCAAACACAAACCCAAGGGCAGGAAAATCTTCAAACGTTTCTTCGTTGCTCACAATCCAACGGCCAATACGTTCGGAGGGAGCCGGGGTTTCGGTGCGGAGATCGATCCGGAATTGACGCGGAACTGGAAGTCGGGAATCCCATTCCGGCCTTTTTCCCTCAGGAAGTCCACTGATAGTCATTCCCATATTCGATTGGCCGGCGTAGAGCCAGGCGTCGCCAACAATGACATCCCGGCTCAAAACACGGCTTTTGCCTTCAAAAACCAAATCACTCCCGATGGCAGACGGTTCCAGTGCTGGGAGTTGAACTTTCCAAAATCCCGAATCATCGGCCCTCGCCTTCGCATCAACACCCCGGAAGGAAACCTTCACAAACTCGCCGGGTTTGGCAGTGCCCCAAATGTTGACAGGTTCTCCAGCCTGGAGAACTGCATGGTCTCCAAAAAGCGCGTCCGGCTTTGGTTTGGCCAAGAGGACATTTCCCATGCACCATATCCCCAAAACCATATGACAAATCATTGTTCGCGTTCTCAT
>JBGSVX010000405.1:0-4661 GCA_041752795.1 Terrimicrobiaceae bacterium | reverse complement strand
GAAGACGAACGGTTAGCGGTCTCCGGGAGTCTGCCATTTCAGGTTGTTTCTCCATCGCAAAGGCAAGGCCATGCACATGCAAAACGTCCGGTTTGCAGAGATCAATGGCATCAGAAAGCGCCCCTTGATGGACGGCAACTTTGCAATCCAAAGACCGCATCCGACTTTCGATCTGCCAGACTTCCACATGGACCCCCCAGCGCATCATGCAGCGAATCTCGGTCTGCACCTCCGGAACACACACATCCTCGGGCAGCACATACAATACCCGCGGTCTGTGGGTCAGAGACCTGGGAGGAAACATTCTATGCTGGATGGTGAGCATGGATGGACCCAATGGGTAGCGGGAGGTGATGCGCTGATCATCGCATGTCCGGTAATGCACGGCGAGGGCAGGCAGGCGGAAGGCCGGTTTCTGCTGGGTATATCTCAAAACGAGATCCCAATCCTGCATGCGCTGAATGTCGGTGCTCCATCCTCCGAATTTTTCAAATAAAGACCGCCGGTGAACAATCACATTGGTGTCGATGAACCCCCGCTTGAGTAGATTCTCCCGGCTGAATGGCCGCCAAACCAAGTGGGAGGAAGGATCGCCAGGCGCGCGCACCACCATGGCACCATAGACAAGATCCACATCAGGCATTGTGGCAAGAGCATTTACGGCCTGAAGTAAAAATTCAGAATACCAAAGGTTGTCGCTATCCAGATAAGCCAGTAAAGGGGCGCTGGTGGCCAGAATTCCAGCGTTTCTCGCAGCGGCACTTCCCGCTTGATTTTGTCGGATATAACGAATCCGCAAATCCTCAAGAAATGGGCGCATTGCTGCCTCGGTGTCGTCCGTGCTTCCATCGTCAACAATAACCAACTCCCAATCCTGAAAAGCCTGGGCCTGAACACTTTTTATGGCATCCGGGAGAATTCCTGCCCGGTTGAAGGTTGGAATGACAATGGCCACGGAGGGCGACGGCAAAGCGTTGATTGCCCCCTGAGAGGGTTCTGGCCGCATGGCGCGAGCCAGAACAAATTCTTCAAACTTGTCGTTTTGCTCCTTCAACTTTATGGTCTCACGAGTTCTCGCTGCAACCTCCGCACGAAGGGTTGCTTCCAGATGCCGAATGCCGGCATGTAGGTCATCAAGGCATTTCTGGTGTTCCCGACCGAGTTCGGAAACATGCCCTTCAAGTGAGGCAACACGCTCTTTCAAGCGGTCATATCGATTCAGAAATCTCATCTTTTACCAGTCGAGGTATCAGGGATTTTCAGATTCCATGGCTTATTGCGCTTCATAAATGGGGGTTTGGGGAGTCTCAATGATCGTTTTCAGCCCAGTTGGCATGAGAAGTTCTGAGGGAGTAAGAACCGAGGTCTGCGAGAAAACGCCAGCGAATAGGCCCAACAAAATGGGAAGAAGGTTCTTCATTTGAACGTGGAGATTGCCGATCTGAAAATAGGATTCAAGCGGATTATGTTGTTCTTGATCAAAATCCAGCAACCCGAAGGGTTCCTTGAAAAGAGGATTGGAAACGAATACTGTCCCTATTATGCAGGAATCTCTCGATCACATGGTGCTGGAGCTTGGGCGCAAGGCCCGCGCGGCATCACGCAAATTAGCCCAACTTTCAACTCATCAACGAAATGACATCCTGCTCGGCATGGCCGGGGAATTGGAGTCATCTGCCGCATCAATTCTCGCTGCCAATGCGATGGATTTGGATGGTGCTGAAAAGGCTGGCCTGAGCAAAGCTGCGATTGACCGTCTCCGCCTTGATGAAAAGCGGCTCAGAGGCATTGCCGATGCGATCCGCAGTGTTTCGACTCTGGAGGATCCAGTCGGAAAAATCATTTCTGAATGGACCCGTACGAATGGTCTGGAAATTTCGAAGGTCCGCACGCCAATCGGCGTGGTTGGCATCATTTATGAATCGCGTCCAAACGTGACGGCAGACGCAGCCGTTCTGTGCATCAAAACCGGCAATGCGGTCATTCTACGGGGTGGTTCGGAATCGATCCAATCGAATCTGGCAATCGCGTCTGCTTTGCAGAAGGGAGGAAGCCAAGCGGGACTGCCAGAAAACTCTGTTCAGTTGGTGCCGGTGACTGACCGTGAGGCCGTAAGGCTGTTGGCAGAGATGGATGAGTTTTTGGATGTGATTGTGCCACGAGGTGGTCATGCCCTTATTGAAGCCGTGATGAGCCATGCACGCATGCCGGTTATCAAACATTATCATGGGGTCTGTGCCGTTTATGTGCATGATCCCGCGGATATCCCCATCGCGGCCGGGATTGCCATCAATTCCAAATGCCAGAGACCTGGAGTTTGCAATGCCATGGAAACCTTGCTACTCCACTCCGCCGTTGCCAAAGCATTTCTTGAAGAGGCCCTGCCAGGATTCGCCAAACACCATGTTGAGATGCGGGCCTGTCCTCGCTCGCTGGCCCTTCTCGAGGCTGCTGACTACAAGCCTATTCGTCCCGCCACGGAGGCCGATTGGACGACCGAGTATTTGGAGATGATTATGGCTGTAAAAGTGGTGGACTCGCTGGAGGAGGCCATCACGCATATCAATTCGCATGGTTCTCACCACAGCGATTCCATTGTGACCACCGACAAATCAGCGGCTGAACAGTTTCTTGCAGAAATTGATTCTGCCGCCGTTTATTGGAATGCCTCGACCCGGTTTACAGATGGAGGAGAATTCGGCTTCGGAGCGGAGATCGGAATCAGCACAGACAAGTTGCATGCACGGGGACCCATGGGCCTCGAAGAACTCACCACCTACAAATATTTGGTGCGTGGAAACGGACAAATTCGCGAATGAAAGCCACCCGCATGCATTACGAAGGCCGGGTTCAGGGCGTGGGTTTCCGGTGGAATGCAAAAAACACAGCACGGGAATATGAGGTCCTTGGCAATGTTCGAAATTTACCCGATGGCCGGGTGGAAGTTGTTGTGGCGGGCGAACCGCAGGAGGTGGAAGGGTTTCTTCAGTCCATCCGCGAGAGTGCTGTCGCGGGCTTGATTGCCCGCGAAACCCGCGAAGAGTTCGAATTGAATTCTCCGCTTAAAGGGTTTCAAATCCTCTCATGAACTCATCCGCTGCAAAAATTGAAAATCTGACCAAGATTTTCCCGGTGCCCATGCGAAGACAAAAGGTTCTTGCGGTGAGTGACGTCAACATTTCCGTCGCCGAGGGAGAAGTCTATGGCCTGCTCGGACCCAATGGTTCCGGGAAAAGCACAATCCTGAAAGTGCTGCTGGGCTTGGTTACGCCCACTCGCGGAAAATGTGAGGTCTTCGGCGAGGACAGTCGCGATTACAGAAGCCACCGCGAGGTCGGATTCCTCCCGGAAAATCCCTATTTTTACAAATACCTCACAGCGGAGGAAACCCTGCGGTTTTATGGAAAAATTTGCGGCATGAACGGTCCCGTCCTCACGCATCGCATTGGGGAACTTTTGGAGTTGGTGGGCTTGGAAGATGCTCGTCACCGCCGCGTGGGGGGATACTCGAAAGGCATGTTACAGCGCATTGGCCTGGCACAGGCCATGATTCAAAATCCGCGGCTTCTTGTGCTGGATGAACCAACGGCCGGCGTGGACCCTGTTGGCTCCCGTGGAATCCGGGACCTGATTTTGAATCTCAAAAAAATGGGAAAAACCGTCCTGCTCACATCCCATCTGCTCGAGCAGGTCCAGGAGGTGTGTGACCGAGTTGGTATCATGGCGCGTGGGAAGTTGGTTCGCGAAGGAAAACTCGAAGATTTGATCACAGTCGAGGGCAGAACCGAATACATCGTTGAAAACGCACCGGAGGACTTGGCTGCAAAACTCCAAAAGCTGGCAGAATCCTCGGGAGCCACACTTTTGGAAACCCGCAAGGCCAGACTGACCCTCGAAAATATTTTCCTCGAAGCTACCGACTCAAAAAAATTACCTGAGGCTGATTCGAAGCCCTGAGGAGCAAAAGATCCCTCCGTCTCAGCAGAGGTGAAGCATAATTTGGAGTGCGGCGATCGCCTAAGCGTTTTCCCGCTTTTCCCGGCTAGGGGACGTCACTTTTTGGCGGATCCTATCCTGCAATTGAAAGCGGGGAAACGGTCGTGCCTCCCTATCCCCGCAGTCCAAAAGAGCCTTCGGCTCAGGAGGGATTGCCGTCCTCGAGTTTTTTTACCCGCTCGTAGAGTTTGTGAATGTTGTGGAGCAGCACGTAATTCTCTTTAAACTCGCGCATGGGTTTCGCAGGCAGACCAACAAGGATCTCCTTGGGTGGGACAGATTTTGTGACCCCTGCCATGGCGGAAATGATGGCACCATCTCCAATTTCAATGTGACCATTCACGCCGACTTTGCCGGCCATCGTGACATTGTTCCCTACCCGTGCGCTCCCGGAGATGCCAACTTGAGCACAGATAATGGAATGAGCTCCAATCGTCACATTGTGGCCGATCTGGACGAGGTTGTCGATTTTGCAACCATCCTGAATGCGTGTCCTCCCAAACCGGGCTCGGTCAACGGTTGTGTTCGCGCCAATTTCAACATCATCTCCAATTTCGACAATTCCCGTCTGAGGGATTTTGTGGTGACGTCCTTCTTTGGATTCATAACCGAAGCCTTCGGATCCAATCACAACCCCGGGGTGGAGAATGACCCGATTGCCGATT
>JBGSVX010000404.1:0-3270 GCA_041752795.1 Terrimicrobiaceae bacterium | reverse complement strand
CGAGCAGGCACCCCCGAAATTCTACTCTCACCAGCTCCCCCACAACCTCGCGCCGCTGTAGTGCCGACCTTTTGGTGTCGATATAGCAAAATAGCGGCTCCGCAGCCACTCCAACCCTCGAGTCCGCGAAGTGGGGCTAGGACAAGCTGAAGATCTGGAATCCAGCCGTTCTGCCGGAGGGTTGGACGTTGGCGCACCTGCTGGGTGAGCATTCGTCTTCACCATACAATCCGGCAGTCGCCAATGCCTTCTTTCGATCTGGCGAGATCGAGGCTTGGGGGCGTGGCATCCAGAGGATTTTCCAAGCCTGCCAGGAGGCAGAAACGCCTGTGCCACTCGTGCGCTACGAACCAAATGATCTGTGGTTGGAATTTCCCTATGGAGCGGATTACCTCATCGCCCTGCGTGGCGAGACCCAAGCTACCAAGATTACCGGGTTGAATGAAAAGTTGAATGAAAAGTTGGATGAAAAACTCGGCGTTCGAAGGGCGTCGATTCTGGAAATGATTCATGCCAATCCAAAAATCACGGTGACGGATTTGGCCTCACGCTTGGGCATCAGTCGCACGGCAGTTGATAAGAACATCCAATTGCTCAAGGCCAATGGATGGCTGGAACGAATCGGCCCTGCAAAAGGCGGGCACTGGAAGGTAACGAAACAAACTCGTAAATGACATCGACCGGCATCTCCAAAATCACCAAAGCCATGGCGGCGAACGGTTCGCCTGCGCCGGAGTTCGAGACCGACGACGGGAATTCGTATTTCCTCATGGAAGGAAACCACACCCCACGCTTCTGGAACATCATTCGGGCCAAAGCCCCTGCGAGTCAGAAAGCCAGGGCTTGGCTGAAGGAGTTTGGTCAGCTGCCTGATAGAAATCTTGGAAAAATGAGGCGGAACAGGGGAGTGAAATCCTGGGGGCGCTTGGTGAACCAGTGCGAAATGGTTTCCATGGGGAAAAAGGCGCCGGTTTCAACTTCCAGGCCCGCCAGGGAAAATGGTCCATCGTGGATTCCGCGATAGATTTCGACGAATTCCCAAGAGGTTTCGGGAGAGCTTCCGAGTTTGCCGATTTTGGTGAGGGCGGCATCGGCTCCGAGTTCCTCGCCAAGCTCTCGATGGGCGGCCTGTTCGTAGGTTTCTCCGGCATCGACATGACCCGCAGCGGAGGAGTCCCAGAGCGAGGGATTGAGGTCCTTCCATGGGGAGCGCTTTTGGAGGTAGAGTTCCCCGGCGGAGTTAAAAAGCAGCATGTGGACGGCCCGGTGCCGCAGGTTATTCACATGGATAATTTCACGTGGTTTTGGCCCGATCACGGAATCCGTTTCATCCACTTCATCAAAGAGCTCGGTGCCGCGCTGAGCCGAGGCCGGAGCGGCAAAGGCCACGAGTTTTTCCCACTGATTCAGGGAGAGATTTTCCGCACGGGCATCCAACGAAATTCCGACAACCCCGCAAAGTTCTTCCCAGCGATCCTTGAGTTCGCTCAACAGATTTTTTAATTGTTTGCGCCGTTCCGAAAATCCGCGCCGCACGATGGTCTCAAAAACGACCTCATCCAGTGGCATCATTTCCACTCTGGCTCTCGGAGTGAGGCTCACTGCGGCAGAGGAAACCTTGGGCGCTGGATAGAAAACCGAGGGCGGCAGTTTGCGGAGAAGGCGCACATTCCACCTGCGCTGAACGCACACCGACATGGCACCATAATCGGGCTGACCGGGGAGGGCCGCCAAACGGGACGCAACCTCAAGCTGTAGCGTCAGAACAAGTATTGAAGCGGGTGAAAGGGCAGAGGCGTATTTTGAAATGAGTGCGGTGGACACATAATAGGGGAGATTTCCCACGATGGCCACGCGGCCCTCTCCGCACAGTTTTCGCAAATCGAATTCGAGGGCATCCATGTGGAACAGTTCCACGTTGGGCTGATCGAATTTGCGCCTGAGCCAGGAGACCATGCGCTCGTCTTTTTCAATGAGAATCAATCTGCGTGCCCTGCCATCCAAATACGAGGTCAGCGCCCCAAGCCCGGGGCCAATCTCGGCAATCAATCCATCATGCCAACCCTCCAGATGTTCCACGATCCAGCGGGCAAGGTTCTGGTCATGAAGAAAGTTCTGACCAAGGGATTGCCGAGGACGGGTTTCCAACTCGGTGAGGGCACTGCGGATTTCGGTGAGCGTCATTCCTTTCCGAGGGATGGGGGCCAGGTTTGGAGGGGGACATAGGGGATTCCCCGAGAGATTACCAAGAACCGAGGACGGAGTGTTTTCCCCATGTTATTCACAAGATGTTGACCTCCTTGCGTGGAACACCGCATGGACAGGATTCAGAGGGCCTCGGCGATGGCGGTGCCCATGGAGGAGGTGTCCACGCGGGTGTTGCCAGCGGTGTAAATGTCCCCGGTTCGGAGGCCATCGGCGATGACCGTGCGAACAGCTTTTTCGATCGCTGAGGCGGGTTCTTCCAAACCACAGGAAAAGCGAAGGAGGAGGGCTGCTGAGAGGATTTGTGCGATGGGATTTGCGATGCCTTTGCCGGCAATGTCGGGAGCGGTGCCACCGCTGGGTTCGAACATCCCAAAACGCCGGCCCTCGCCGGTGGATTCGCCGAGGCTGGCACTGGGCAGCATGCCAAGGGATCCCGCAATCATGGCCATTTCATCACTGAGGATGTCGCCAAACAAATTTTCCGCGAGGAGAACATCGAAACTCTTGGGGTTTTTGATGAGCTGCATGGCGGCATTATCCACGTAGAGGTGGTCGAGCCGCACGGAGGGGTAATCGCGGGCCACATTTTGAACGGTCCGTCGCCAGAGCACGCCATTTTGCAGGACGTTGGCCTTATCCACGGACGTGACGTGATTGTTGCGCTTTAGCGCGGCTTCAAATGCCACCCGGGCAATGCGTCGGATCTCGCTCTCCCAATAAACCATGGTGTCCACGGCAAAGTCCTCGCCTCCCTCGGTTTTGATGTATTTGGGTTCGCCAAAATACAGACCTCCGGTGAGTTCCCTCACACAGAGCACATCGAATCCGCCTTTGACAGAGTCCGGGTGAAGGGGAGAAGCATGGGTCAGCTCGGGCAGGCAGATGGCCGGCCGTAAATTTGCAAAAAGTCCGAAGTGTTTCCGAAGCGGAAGGAGGGCCGCCCGCTCGGGTTGCTCGGCAGGAGGAAGGGATTCCCATTTGGGCCCGCCCACCGATCCGAACAAAATGGCGTCCGCCTCCTCGCAGGCGTTTAGAGTATCTTGGGGGAGGGCCTTGCCCACC
>JBGSVX010000403.1:0-2344 GCA_041752795.1 Terrimicrobiaceae bacterium | reverse complement strand
CTGGGATTCGCCACCGCTGAGTGTGTTTGCTGCGCGATCGAGGGCCAGGTAGTTGAGGCCGACCTTCTGAAGAAACTCAAGACGTTTGGAAATTTCCGGCAGGATATCCACGGAGATTTCAGCCATTGGGCCCGAGAACCGGAAGGACTTCAGCATTTTGAGTGCACGGTCAGACGGGGCCGCCGCAAATTCGGTGATGCTGGTTCCAGAAAGGAAAACCTGCCTGGCGGTTTCATTGAGGCGGGAGCCATGGCAAACCGGGCAGGTCGAAGATTCTCCTTCGTCCAGGTTTTCATGGGCCTTCTCTTCGGCCAGTTCGGCTTCCAATTGGGAATCAAAATCTTTGGAGGAACTGGCCTTCCAAATTTCGCCGAAGCCCCGGCAGTGATTGCACCAACCGTGTGGGGAATTGAATGAGAAGAGCCGGGGATGAAGGGGTTCAAAACCCCGTCCGCAGTCGGGACAATTCATTTCCGTGCTGAGGGTGTGTGATCGCCCGCGCGCGTCCGAAACCCTTGCGGTTCCCTTGCCAATTTCCAATGCACGCCGCACGATCTGGCCGGCGTCTTTTCCGCCATCGTCCACGGTCCCGATGAGTGCTTCAATCGTGTGTTCCTTGAATCTTTCCAACGCCCGAAAATTCGCGGAGGGTGTCACTCGGCCGTCCACCACGAGGGTTGCGATGCCCTGACGCACCGCCCACTCTGCGACCTTCGTGTGGAATCCTTTCCTTCCCCGAACCAATGGCGCATAAACTTTCACCGGGCCGCTTTCTGCCTCTTTCCGCACGGTCGCGGCGATGGCCGACTCGGTGAGTTTGATCACAGGAACTTTGCAGTCCGGGCAGTGTTGGGTTCCCAATTTCGAAAACAGCAATCGTAGGAAATGATAAATTTCCGTGACCGTCGCGACGGTCGATTTTCCTCCGCCCCGTGTGACCCGTTGCTCGATGGCGACGCTCGGAGGCAGGCCATCGATTGAGTCCACCTCCGGCTTTTCCATCTGATCCACAAACTGACGGGCATAGGCGGACATGCTGTCCAAAAAGCGCCGCTGTCCCTCGGCAAACAGAATATCAAAAGCCAGGGTCGATTTTCCCGAACCACTCAGGCCGGTCACCACCACGATTTTTTCGCGTGGAATGTTGACATCGATATTCTTGAGATTGTGCTCGCGGGCTCCGCGAATGCGAATGTGACCCGGCGTCGATTTTTGGATGGCTTTTTTGGGAGTCTGACTTTTTCCGCGAGGCTTGCCAGCAAGGGCCTCTTTGAGAAAATGACCCGTGTGCGAGTCCGCGAGTTTGGCGATCTGCTCGGGCGTTCCGCAGCCCACAATCTTTCCTCCCTGATCTCCGGCCTCGGGTCCAACATCCAAAACCCAGTCCGCACATTTGATCACCTCCAGATTGTGTTCGATAACAATCAGGCTGTCGCCCGCTTCCACCAATTTTTGAAAAACCTCCAGCAGCCGCGCAATATCATCAAAGTGCAGACCGGTTGTGGGTTCATCAAAAATGAGGAGTGAGCGTTCGGATTTTCTGGCACTGAGATGACCGGCCAGTTTCAGGCGCTGTGACTCGCCGCCGGAGAGTTCATTCACCGGTTGGCCAAGCCGCAGATAACCGAGTCCCACATCCTCCAGCAATGGCATCGAACGCCGGATGTCTTTCTCCTTTTCAAAATGCTCAAGCGCCTCCGAAACCGTGAGTTCCAGAATGTCCGCTATGGATTTTCCCTGATGCCGGATGGCCAGCACATGAGACTGGAATCGCTTTCCTTCACACTCCGGACACCGCAAAAACAAATCACTCAGAAATTGCATCTCCACTTTTTCGAACCCGAGTCCACCGCATCGCTGGCAGCGCCCATCTCCCGCATTGAAGGAAAACGTCGAGGGAGAAAAACCCGAAGAGAGGGATTCAGGCAGGGTGCCAAATAATTCGCGGATGCGATCATATGCTCCCACATACACGGCCGGAGTTGATCGTGGGCTTCTGGCCAGCGGGGAGTGATCAACCATCTCGACCTGACCGATCTTTTCGTCGCCGGTGCAGGACTTGCAGGAACCGGCCTCTTCATCATCCGCCGGGGTTTCTCCGCTCAGATTTCGATAGAGCACGCCGTGGACCAATGAACTTTTTCCTGAGCCGGAGACTCCGGTCACACAACACATCACTCCCAATGGAAAATCGGCATCAATGTTTTGAAGATTGTGGTGGCGGATTCCGCGCATCTTGACCCAGCCCGATGGTTTCCTGCGTTTGATCGGAACCTGGATCTGTTTTTTGCCGGTGAGGTAATCCCGCGTGAGGGACTCTCCTTTCGCCGTCAATAAACCGGCC
>JBGSVX010000402.1:0-4885 GCA_041752795.1 Terrimicrobiaceae bacterium | reverse complement strand
GAAAAGCCGGACGGCCTCTTCAATTTGATCACAGAGGTATTCCAGATAGGGGCTGAAAAAGTCCATCATTTGAAAACCTGGTTGAAGCGGGGAGGTCACCCATCCGCTGTAGGCTCCTTCGGCATTGATCTCGCGCCACTCCGGGTGATCTGTGGCCGCCAGATTGTCCACCCCGGCAGATAGATAAATGGGAACCGCCACTCCGATCTCTTTGCAGGCTTCGTATTGCTCGCGGAGCAGGTCAGAATTCAGATGGGGGTGCCGACGGCCCACGCTGGTGGGGTGATAGCTCCATCCATGGTGACATTTCGAAAACAGAGTGATCGAGTTGACTCGGGCCTCCTGCAAAGTGTCCTGCCATGCGGATTTTTCAAATTTGGCCCCGATTCCTGGAATGTGAGGGGATGTGTGAAAATCGAGGTGAATCTGTCGGTATGGGAGAATTTTTGGTTTCATGGATGGATGCGGGAGAATGGTCAGGGTGCTGGCATCAAGGGAACAGGAGTGTGATAGGAATTGCTATGGCTAACTTCGACATTTCCATGTATAATTCCGCTCATGGAGTCCGGAGAAACCGAAGCCACCAAGGCAGAAAGATTTATCTCGCGCCTTCAGGTTCAAGTTCTGGCATCACGGCGCCAGCAACTGGGAAAGGACTGGTGCCTGGATCTCTGTAGTCCATTTTGGAGACTGTATGTCAATGACCGCTCAGGAGCTTATGTACATCACGGAGATCGCCGCATATCCCTTGCAGAGAATGTTGCGTGGATTATTCCCGCCTGGATGCATTTCCAAACCACGCTGCAGCGACCATGCACCCAGGATTTTATCCACTTTCAGGTCACCGGACAAATCGCCAAATTTTTAGAATCCACTGTGACTGCACCCCAAAAACTTGCCATGGGGCGGGTCACCTCCGTGACTGTCCACCAATGGCGCTCAGGACTTGGTTCACCGGATTTGGCATCCGGTTGCTGGGCTGCAGCCACCGCATATGCCGCACTGGCCGGGATCCTTTCGAATTGCACTCCCTCCCAACAGCAGGAGGGTCTGCTCGGGTTGGGTGAAAACTCCGAAATTCAACCTGCCATCGATTTGATCGAGCGTCAGCCCGATACCCCCCCGGCCAATGCCCAACTCGCGGAAACATGCAGGATGAGTGAAGACCACTTCATCCGCAAATTCCGAAAAGCCGCTGGAATAACCCCGGCGGAATATGGACGGCACCACCGGGTTCTGCTCGCCGCCGAATTGCTGGCCGGCAGTTCCAGAACAATCGAAGATATTTCCGAGTCCACTGGGTTCACCGACCGCTTCCATTTTTCGAGGCGCTTCAAATCCCAACTGGGCCTGCCCCCGGCGACCTACCGCCGCATGCATCGCCTGGACCTGCCGCTGGGAAGTGTGTGACCCAGTTTACAATGCCCTTGGAATTTGTGAATGGCATTGCATCCGGAATGATCAGCCCGTGCGAACCGAACCTTCCTGCAATTTGAAATCAGATGGAAAACTCCCAATCAGGGCTTGGCAATATCGGATAGTTCTTCGCTGAGACGGTCCCGTTCCTTTTTCAGTTTCTCGACATCACGGGATGACGAGGAACTGGATGCACCGGATGTGACTTCCTCGGCAGCTTTTTCTTTGGCGGCGCGCACCTCCTCGTCCAAGAGACGGATCTTGTCGCTCAGGTCACCAATTTTTTTATCTTCCGGCGTGAGTGTCGTGGGGGCTTCCGGAGTTGGAAGCGGGGAAGGCGGAGTCAGTTCGGGCTGAGTGGTGGTCGTTGCCTCGGGGACAACTGCCAGAACCTCGGTTTCAGAAAAAAAGATTTTGTTATTTTTCACCGAAACCCCGCCAAGCTCGACCAGATAATCCTCTCCTTCAATCGCAAGAAGGTTCACTTTGGCACCTTGGGGAAAATCATGCGTTCCGATATCGCTGACCGATTGAAACGCTGTGACCACATAGACCTGGCGGATGGGTTCTTGGATGGAATCTGCCACAGGTTCGGGTGGGGGGAGCGGGGTGGGTGCAGGTGTCGGTGTTGGCTGAGGAGTCGGCGTGCTTTCCGGGGTGGAAGCGGGAGTGGCCGCCGATTTGTTGGCTGAGGGCGGTTGAACGATCACCTCGGGTTCGGGCAGTGCCGGCTCGGGCTTTTTCCCGCATCCTGTCACTCCAAGAATCAAGCCCACACCGACAGGCAGCAAGAGGACTTTGTTCACACGGATTACCGAAAAAAACGAACAGGGAGAGAGAAGGAGACGGCTCATGATCCGATCTGATAGCAGATTCGGCGAGATTGCCCAGCCTACAATGCAGGCAAAGAAAATTTTAAAATTCCGGTCAGGGCGTGCCGGTGTCGTTGCGACAGACCCACCAAACCCCTCCAAGAAGGGCACCGGTCAGAACGACAAAAGAGGCTAATGACAGCATACAGGAGCGGAGACTTTATGATTTCGTCGGAAAGTCAAATGAAATCAACCGGTTGCAGCAAAATTCTTGGCGGCAGAGAAATATCGGGGGGACTTTAGAACCACTTACCACTGAACGACCGAGCTCGCATAGGTGAGCCCTCCGCCGAAGACCACCATCAAAATGTAATCCCCGACTTCGAAGCGACCGGTCCGGTTCGCTTCATCCAAGGCAATGGCCACGGCCGCTGCGGACGTGTTTCCGTATTTGTCAAGGTTGGTGTGAAATTTTTCGAGGGGGATGTGGAGGCGGTCGGCGAGGGCTTCGATGATTCGCAGGTTGGCCTGATGCGGGATGATGCAGGTGAGGTCCTCTACCGTGAGCCCACTTTGTTCCAACGCCTTTTTGGCGGCTGTCTGCATGGATGTGACAGCCTGCTTGAAGGTTTCCCTTCCATTCATTTGCAGGGTGTTGAGTTTGAGATGATGGTTCTCCGGAGTGACGGGAATGGCACATCCGCCGCCCGGCATGTGAAGGATTTCCCCGTAGTTTCCATCACTTCCCATAAAGGTGGTGATCACGCCATGAGAATCCGCCCGGTATCTGAGCACAGCGGCGCCAGCCCCATCGCCGAAGAGCACGCAGGTGTTGCGATCATCCCAATTCACGATCGAGCTCAGTTTGTCGGCTCCGATGACAAGCACCGTATTGTAAGTGTGGTTGCTTATGAATTGCTGGGCAATTTCGATTCCATAGAGGAACCCCGAGCAGGCGGCGGACACATCGAAGCAGGCGGCTTTGGTGGCACCCAGAAGCCGCTGAACATGGCATGCGGTGGAAGGAAAAAACGTGTCCGGGGTCACCGTGGCCACGATGATAAGGTCCACTTCGGTGGCCTTCACGGAAGCTTGGTCAATGGCTCGCTGAGCGGCCTTGGCGGCCATGTGACTGGTGAACTCCCCCGGTGCGGCAATCCGGCGTTCCCGGATTCCGGTTCGAGTCACAATCCACTCGTCCGTCGTCTCGACGGATTTTTCGAGTTCCGAATTCGTCAGAACCCTCTCGGGAACATAACTTCCGGTCCCAACGATTGAAACCGTGCGACTAGGCTGCCGGGTCCTTGTCTTTGGTCGTTTCATTAAACTCTTTGATGGCTTCGACGATCAGAGGATTGATTCGTTTCACCACGTATTCGCTGGCAACCCGGATGGCATTTTTGATGGCGAGCGGGGAGCTTGCTCCATGGGCGATGATGGCGATGCCATTCACTCCGATCAAGGGACTTCCGCCGTAGGTCTCGTAATTGGTTTTGTCACGGATGGCACGAAATGCGTCTTTGGCAAGCCAGGCGCCGGCCAACCGGATCGGCGAGGCTTTCAATTCACGCTTGAGCCATGAAAAAACGGCTGAGGCCGTGGCTTCGCAGGTTTTGAGCACAACATTGCCAGTGAATCCATCACACAGCACAACTTCCACCGGGGAATCAAAGAGGTCATGACCCTCCACGTTTCCCCGAAAATTGAGTTTGCTGCGTTTGAGCAGTTTAAAAATTTCTTTTGTGAAGTCGCTGCCTTTGGCGTCCTCTCCACCGATGGACATCAGTCCAACAGCCGGGTTGGAAAATCCGAGCACGTGTTTGGAAACAACCGTGCCCATGATGGCGTATTGGAGCATGTGCTGAGGACGTGCATCCACGTTGGCTCCTGCATCGATCAAGACACACACATTATGCTCGGTCGGAAGAAACGAGGCAATGCCCGGGCGCTCCACCCCTTCCAAAGTACGGAGTTTGATGGTTGATGCGGCGACCATTGCCCCGGTATGACCGGCGCTCACCACGGCATCCGCCTGACCACTTTTCACGAGGTCCACGGCGCGGCTCAGGGACGAGTCCTTTTTTCGACGGACCGCCTCCACGGCATGCTCGCTCATTTCCACGACCTGCGTGGTATGAACAATCTCAACCCGGGGATCCGTGCACGAATGTTTTGCCAGTTCCTTGCGGAGCGTGGCCTCATCACCGGTCAGATATAACTTGCTGATTTCCGGATGCATCGCCAGTGCCATCACGGCTCCGGCAATGGGATTTTGCGGGGCATGGTCACCCCCCATCGCGTCAAGGGCGATATTCATGTCTTGGATTGGAGGGGTTGCGCCATATCCATCGTCATCGGAAGGAACGGTGCGGGATGCCTCGAATCAAACGGCTTCGACGTTCAGAACCTGGCGGTCTTTGTAGAAACCGCAGGCGGGACAGGCGATGTGGCCTAGCACGGCGGCACCACATTGCGGGCACTTGGCCAGTTTTGGTGCATGCCAGCGGTTGGCGGCCTTGCGGGTACGCAGGCGCATCTTCGATGTTTTTCGTTTTGGGACTCCCATAATAAGTTCAGTTGTTTTTCAGTTGGTCCAGCACTCCCCAAGGGCTCGCACCTTGGGCGGTCGGAGGGCTTTCTTGCATGGCGGCACTCCG
>JBGSVX010000401.1:0-4427 GCA_041752795.1 Terrimicrobiaceae bacterium | reverse complement strand
TGGCAGCGCCCAAGTTGCTCTTGGTGAGATTGCAAAGACTCAAGTTGGCGCCGTCCAACGTGCTCCTGGCAAAGTTGGCCCCTGAGAGGTTGGAGTTCTGAAATCCGGTTCGGGAAAGGTCCAACCCGGAAAGATCAACACCCCGCATGTCGCAGGTGTCGAACTCGCAGCCTTCGGCAAGAACAGCTTGCCGGAGCGGAATGCCAGCAAAACGTGTCCTTGAGAATTTCACAGCGCGGAAGACAGCGCCAGCCAGGAGAGCTTTTGAAAAATCTCCCCGGAAAATTGTTGAATTGGAAAAGTCGGTGCCTGAGAGATTGCTTGATGGAAAATCCGACTGGGATTGGCGGGACTTTGCCAGGCTGGCCTGACTCAGGTTGCAGGATAAAAAGCGGGTTTTTGAAAGAGTTGCTCCGCAGAGATTCGCAGAGACAAACTCACACTCCCGGAATTCCGCCTCGGAAAGGTCACGCCCCTCCATGTTGGCGTGGCTGAAATCCACTCCCTGAACACTGGCACCTGAAAAATCACTTTCGAGCAGCGATCCCTGCGATACGGTTGCTTTCAGCAGGTTGGCTTTCCGCAGGTTGGCTCCCTTGAGTTGCACCCCGTTCATCAGGCAGCCCTCAAAATGGGAACTAGAAAAGTCCGCGCCGCTCAAGTTGGCATTGCTCAGGTCAGCCCCGGTCAACCGGACACGGGGGGCAATGGCCGACGAAAAATTGCTGCCAATCAGAAGAGCTCTCGAAAAATTGCTTCCGGCCATCGCGCAACCTCGAAGGTCAGCTCCGGAAAAATTGCCCAAACTCAAATCCGATCCCTCAAGCCTTGCGCCGGAAAGATTGGCACCGGAGAAATCACATTTCCTCAACATCAGATTTTCACACTTTGCGGGCAGGCGGGTATTATTCCCGAAACAGCACTCATAAAACGAGGCCTCTTCGAACTTGGATTGCGAGAAATCGCTGCCGGAAAAATTGCAACCGAAACCGGACACATGGGGAAAGCTGGAATCTGGAAACAAGCAGGCGAGCATTTTTCCGTTGGTGATGCTGCAGCGTTCCAGATTGCACTTTCCGAATTCGGCCTGATAAAAATCTGATTCGATAAACCAGGCATTCAAAAACTTGCAGTCCAAAAATTTCAAGCCGGACCCCGAGCCCTGGAGGTTCTGGGACCATGAAAAATCGCAGGTTGAAAACCGGCCCCCCTCCAATTGACACTGGGACAGGAGACTGTTTCCGAAATGGCAGTCGACGAATTCGGCACGGGACAGGTTGCTCTCCATGAGGACCGTTGCGTCAAAATTGGCATTTGTTGCCCGGCTCCCGGAAAGCACCGACTTCACGATTTTTACTTTTGAAAAATTGCATTTCGAAAGATCGCACCCGCCAAAGTTGGTTTCAATGAACGTGCAGGCTGAGAAGTCCCCGCCGGAAAGATTGAGCCCTGAAAGGTCAAGGGACCGGACCATCTTATCCGCAAAGGATTCCCCGGTTTCAAGCCGCCGGAGGAATTCCGCTCGATCCAAAGAAAATTGGTATTGTTCGGTCATAAGAGGCGGCTAAAAGTCGAGGGACGTTTTTTTGATGTTTGCACCCGGCCACTTTGCATGAAGCAATTTGGTTTCCCAAAATCCGGAATCGTAGAGATTCGCCCCGGAGAGATCCGCCGCAGTGAGATCCGCACGGGTAAAAAGACAGCGCAGAAAATTGGCGTTTGTGAGTATGGAACCGGTCATCACGGCATCCTCGAAAGTGGAACCGGTCATTTCGCAGCGGTCGAAGCAGGTTTCGACCGCCGAGATTTCAGAAAGCTGGGAGCGCTGGAACTGACCTTGCTGAAGGTTGGCTTTGTCAAGGATCGAGCCCTTCCAGATCGACCCGTTGGCCCGGACCCGTCTCAGGTCTGCGCCCGTGAAATTGGCATTCCTCGGAGCCCGGAAACCGGTCAGATCGGCATCACAAAATTTTGCTCCGGTGGCCAGAACCCCTGCAAATCGGGAACCGGCCAGTGTAGAAGAGGAAAAATCCGCGCGGCTGATGTCCGATTGCCGGAGGTCCGCTCCAGAAAAATCCGCTCCCACAAATTTGGCTCCTGCGAATTTTGCTTCAGGCATGTTGGAATGTTTTGCGGTTACGCCTGAGAAGTCCGCACCGGTCAGTTCCGCCTTGGGGAATTTCGCCCGGTCCAAAATGGCCCCTTTCCATGTGACCCCCCCAAAATGGCAGCCCTTCACGTCTGCCGCAGTGAAATTGACCTCCCGCAAATCGGCCCCGGAAAAATCGCAGTTGGAGAGGCTGGCCTTCACAAGCTTTGCCCCCTTGAGCTTGGCGCCAACAAACCTGCAGTTTTTCAGATCCGATTTGCTGAAGTCGACTCCTTCCAGATTCAACGAGGAAAAGTCCTGCGCATCGAAGCGTTTTCCGACCATTCCCTGCGCTTTGGCTGCCGCAGGATCAACAGCTTCGCCACCTTCCTCAGCAGCCTTGCGACGGGCTTTGATCGCTTCCAATTCGTGCCCGAACTTTTTCATCATCTCCCCGGGAAAAGCCAGAAGATCTTTGATATCCGATTCCGCCCGGATCAACGCATCCCGGAGAGCATCACTTTGCGGATTCGATGATCCCTGCAGTTTTGAAATGGCCTGCTGAATCGATGCAAGGGTCTCCTCGCTGCCGGGGCCGACCCCCGCAAATTCCGGAATTTTCATTCCCAACGCCGCAGCATGGCTCAACGCTTCCTGCTTGTGCTGCTCCACGATGGCGTCCAGGTTATCCAGCGTTTTGAATTGTTCTGCAAAACGTGTATTGGCGGCGGCAATGACCGCATCGACATCCACCATGGGAGTTGATGGAGGCAGCGGCTTTTTCGGCAACTTGGCTGCGATGGCCGACTCCATGAGTGCGGAATAATACGGGAGGGGATGCTGCGGTTCGTCCAGCGGTTCCAAGAGAACAAAGAGCTTATTGACCTCAGTGAGCTTGAGGGAACGGACAGGAGTCCTTCCTCTCCAGACAAGCACCAGTTTCTCCTCGTCCATGTCCACCCAAAGAGTGTCCAGATCGAGGGGGATTTCTTGAAAATCGGGCCGGTCATCACGAACCTCCTCCAGAAATGCCCGGGCGCGCAGGCCTGGCAGCCGGCTTTGGTAGATGGGATGGCTGACATGAAGATTTTCAAACTCCATTTCCTCATCTCCGCGAAGGTAAGTTGGAAACCATTGACCGACCGGAGCGGCATTAAAATAAGACCAATCAAAATCCAGTGGCCACCATGGCCATCTCTCGGCAACCCAATCTTTGTCAAAAGTTCCCATTTTTGAGGCTCGCTGGCTCCACAAAGGACCGAGCGGCCCGAAGCCGGCCGGCTCAAGGGATGATTTTCTGCTCTCAATGAGGGCCTCCGGAAGCTCGAGTTGAGGCAGTTCCTCGGTATCACATCCTCTACCGAGCGGATTGCGCTGGTAGTTGACTCCACCCCACGCATTGGCATAGGAGAGCAAAACCCCGGAAACCATTCCGGGATCTCCAGGCATCGAACCGAGCAGTGTGCGTTTCCAATTCCTCGGACCAACTGCCAGAAGCTTTTTGGATTGATCCCCGACCCTGGCCCCAACCGGAAAGGAAATCAAATCGGTGGAGGGAGGTCTCGCGGTGCCAAGAACAAAAAATTCCCCGTGGGGCTTGTAGGGGACGAAATCCGAAGCGTAGCAGAGGCCCAGTTCGCGCTTGCCATTCAAGGGACGATCCCCGCTTGGAAATTCCGGACGTCCATCCCACGGACCGGCAACCCCTCCAGGCTGTAGCCGGAAGGTGGCTTTGACAAAAAAGCATCCCGCCAACCCCGTAATCACTGGTTTGATATCCGGGGAAAGACGGGTCACCGACCATCCGGCCGTTAACGTTTTTTCGTTGAGGTTTACAACTTTCAAGGGCGTGATTACAGGGGTTAGTTGATTTCAACAACCGCCCCCATCAGGTTGATTGTCGTGGCATTGATCGAGATCTCCTCACCGGCAACAATTGCCGTCGAGGAACCCGAAACCAGGTTCATGCTTCCAGCGAGAATACTTTTTTCGTCCACGGTTTCGGTGCTGTCAGCCGCAGTCACAGTCAAAGCTCCTGTGACGGCCTGGGTCATAATCCCGGCATTCAGGGTGTAGGTTCCAGCAACCCGTTTGGTTTCATCAACAGAAACGGTAACCACCGTGTTGTGGTTTCTGATTGCGGTGATGCACTGGGAGAGAAAATTCTCGGCTTTCCAGCCCTTTCCGAAATTCGCACTTTTCAGCTCCCAGCCTTGAAGGGATTTCAGAATGTAGCCGAGAACCATTTCCACCCTAGCCCCGACGTACGCCCCGAAATCCAGGCCGGCCACCAGCTTGGTGTAGGCTCCTGCATAGGCATTCCATGCTTCTCCGATCA